>NZ_JBHVHQ010000075.1:0-17987 GCF_042800135.1 Streptomyces sp. NPDC057654
GGCCTGCAACGTCTGCGGCAGGTCACGGATGGCCTCCCCGGCCCGCCCCGCCTTCACCGGCCCGTCGAGCTCCGGCCCCGCCTCGAACAGCATCGCCCCGCCGCCCTCCAGCGGGACCCGCGCCAAAACCTGCATCAACTGCCCCCCACCAGAGCGACATGGCACCCACTCCTGACATGTGCAGGCAACCACATCCGTCATTCCCCGGGGAGACGAACGGGAATCCGCGTGCTCCCCGTACTTCAACCACACGCGGTGACAGGGATGATGCTGACGGTGCTCCCGCCACAGCAGGCGCGAAAGGGCAACCGGCGCCTTGACTGGGGAGATAGCCGCAGCAGATCCCGTCGTCACAGCGCCGCGGCGACGAGGCCGGGCTGCGGAGCGCCCATCGGGCAGGGCAGAAGCCGGAGCGCGGCAACGTCCCGGCCGGCTCCGCCTCCCCGAAGACACTGTGCGGCGCACAAGCTCCTCGGCACGGGAAATGACCACAGCCAGGTGTGAGCCAGTTCCTGGACACGACGCTGGGCCGCCCACGTCCATCGACGGGCGAGCGGCAGCCCGGTAGCTGACGCCTGACAGACGCCTTCAGGCTTCTGGTGGACGGCTATGCCGCAGCGGCTCATGAGACATGCTGAGCGCGAAGAACGGGTCTGGGGCGCCGCCGAGAGCCGCTGGTTCAGCTCCGAAGGCTGGTACCTGGTCAACATGACCCAGTACCCGGAAGTCCCGGAAGTCGTCCTCGCCCGTGCACGGTGGACGGGACTTCACCCAGTGTGTGGGACGCGGCGAGCAGGTCCAGCGCCATCGGGGCATGAAGACGATGCTGGTCTCGCCACCTACGCCTTCCGCGGGAACCGGGAGCAAGCAGGCCGGCTGGAGCCGAGTCCTACTTCCGCGGACGCCGAGTCTTTGGCTTGCTGCGAAGGGCTGCCACCCGGGCGGTCGTCACGCCCGTCGCATCAGCGATGTCGCGTGGTGTGCCGCCGTGGGCTGTCAACGTAGTCACAGCGTCCGCCAGGGCCGCTTCGTAAGCGGCTTCAGCGCGCCGCAGCCGTTCCAGCTCCGGGCTGATGGGGACGAGCGTGATCTCGGTGGTGACGCCGACGAGTGCGAGCCCTTGGGCGAGGTTGCTGTGCAGCGCCCGCAACGTACGGCCATGGCCGTAGACCCCGTGCTGGGGGACACTGGCCACCCACGTGTCGGCGTGCCGGGTGGCCCGGCTTTCGATGGCCTTGGCCTTCTTCACGATGCCGCCCGGGCGTCGTCGATGATCTGTCGGATCAGCGCGTCGGGAATGGAATTCGGCAAAACGACCTGCTGCTCCCCGACCAAGTAGACCGTGTGGGTGCTGCCGCTGCGGACCGGGGTCACCGTGAGCCCCAGCCGTCCCACCGCGGCCCGGAGGCGTTGTACAGAGACGTACTCCGCCGCTCCGGCCTTGAGTCCCGCCGTGACCTGCTGAGCGGCCTTCCACTCGTCGACGCTGATGGCGGGTTCGTGTGTGATCCGGGGCGACCAGATCCACTCCGAGAGCGGGTTCAGCCGGGACTCGCCGGCCCGGCAAGTACGGGCGGCTTTCCGGTTGTAGACCTGGTAGCCGGTCAACTTCGGGTTGGCGAGCAGGCCGTTCACGAGGTTGTTGCTCCACCGCTTGTCGATCGGGTACCGGTCGGGTTCTGAGGCCAGGGCCGCCACGATGTCCGGCGTCTTGAGGTATTCCTCACGGCGTAGGCGGTGCAATTCCCTGACGGCGTCGAACCGGCGCGGGTCGGAATGCGGGGCCAGTTTCTTCTTGGGGCGTGCTGGGCCGAATCGTCCGCCTTCCTGCCGGGGCGCGGACTCGTCGAGCACCGCGACGTAGGGGTAGGGCGGGTAGCCGTGATTCCATCCATTGATGGCGTGCTGGACCTGCCCGCCCATGGACATCTCCATGAGGGTCGTCCGGTAGCTCTCCGCCTCGACCTGGCCGTAGCGTCGGGTGCGCAACCTACCGGACTCGGTCCCGCCCGTGGGCTCATTGGCATACACGAGTTGGACGCCAAGGCGTTCCAGTTCGTGTTCCACGGTCAGGCTGGTGAGCATGGCCCGGGCGAGTCGGTCGGAGCGCTCGGCAAGGGCATGGGTAACACCCAGTTGCTCGGACCGCTCAACGAGATCCTGGAGGCCGCCGGTGCGGGGGACCGGCACGTCGAGCGCGTCGTACATCTCGTGGGGACCGAGACCGCGCAGGTCCGGAGGGAGCATCCCGGATTCCACGTCCCAGAAGTAGGCGGCGAACTCCTCACCCTCCTCCAGGCATGCCGAGGCGTACAGGACTTGCCGAGGTATCGATGTGGCCGGGTTCTGGTTGTCCTTGGTGGAGACGCGACCGATGAAGACCGAGCACCTGGGCCGGCCGGGTGAATGTGTGAAATTCGGCAGGTCGGACAGGTCGATAGGCGGCCGGAACGGTGAAAGACAGGTTGCTGCGTGGCGCACGGGTTTATCCCCAGAGATCAACGGCGTGGGGGAAGGCAGCGCCCGGTCAACGGGATGCCGCACCCCTGCAGGTTTCAGGACCTCCGCGTCGGCGGAGAAGCCCCACAGGTGTGGGGATCAGGGCGCTCTGTCGGCAGTTCTCTTGGACGTTGGCCCAGCCCCGCAATCAGCGGGGACTTAAGGGATTCTAGCGCTTCCGGGACAGTTCGAAAGAGCGGGTCAGTAGGTGGTTCACCGTGGACTGCCTGGGGACCCGGGCGCCGAACGCGCGGGTCCAGGCAGCGGACCTCACGCGGGTGGGATCGCTGGCGAGGTATTTGTCATCGGCACGGTGTACGGCCTTGTCCCACGGGCCGACGGCCGTCGCCTTCCGAATGGGCATTGATGACTCCCTGTCCTCAGTGTCCGGCCGGTCCAGAAGACGAATTTGCCCATCTTCGCTCCCATGTCTGCGAGTTCGAAGACTGCCGCAGGCCGATCGGGCACAACCTCGGCTTGGTCGCACAACCAGGTGACAAGAGCAGCCATCGCGTGCACCGTGGCGACGGGTGCTGGAGCAGCTGCGGTGCGAGCCGGTGATTCGACAGCTATCGTGCACAAGATCTGCCACCTGTAGTGACCGGAACGTCCCCGACCTGGGAAGACGCAGACAGTGATCCGCCCCCAGCGTCCTCGGTCACGCTCCCCCCGTCGGTGACGGAGGCGGGCAGGCACGGAGCGGGCGTAGTGTGCCGTGTTCGTGGATGAACATCAGACGGGGACCAGGTGCCGTAAGTGCGGCCGGAGTCCGGCAGATCAGTGGCTGAACGACGAGGGTCCGCTGTGCGACCTGTGCCTGGACGAGCAGATCGCCGCGGCGACGGGCATGCCGCGGCTTCCTGCCGCCCCGGGCCCGGTGGAAGTCGTCGGCCTGGACGGCCGTCGGCATGTGCTGCGCTACCGGCTGTGGCGCGCGCCCACCGGGATCTCGGTCCGACTGGTCGAAGAATGCGAGGGCGCGGACGACGGGTTCGAGTTCGCGGTGCTCGGCGATCACGATGCGGACGTGGACGAACTGGCGGTGCGGGTGCGGGCCGAGGCCGAAGCAGAGATTGCCCGCTGCTACGTGGAACCGGCCCCGCAGGGCGCAGGATGGCGCCTGACGGGCGAGGAGATCGCGGGCCGGCTGATCGCGGATCTCGAGGGCGGCCCGGTCCGAGTCGTGGTCGACGGCCGGACGCTGTCGTGGGACGAGCTGGGTGAGGCATTGGCCTCGTACGAGGGCTGGCGCTTCCGCCTGGCCATCGACGCTTCCCTGACCGACGTGCGGTCAGATGCGGCCAAAGCACAGTGGGGCGCACAGGACGCTCCGGGCTGACCACGCCCTCGGCCAACATGTTGGAACGAGGTCGGCTCATTTTCCGGGGTGGGAGGACAATTCCGTGACGGTCCCGCCCCGGTCCGCCTCCTCAGGCTCCGGCTCTTACCCGAAGACGCCGAAGGGGCCGGCCTCGCCACAGTGACGCGCCCCGAGCAGCGGGCCCGGTCCTTCCATGCGATACCAGTGAGCGATCACAGGTCCCCCAAGGCGAAGTCGCCAGGCCGATGCTGTCCAGCAGGCCTCATTCTGCACTCAGCGACGTTAGGTCGAACGAGTGACGTGGCGAGGGTCTCTCCGCCTCGGGCAAGTCAACGGCCTGAGGATCCTTGTAGGCCACCTGCGTTAGTGCCTGCCGCCCTTCCAGGACGGCAGCGGCGCGCTCCGCAGCCTCCGCCAAGGACAGACTGCGCGTACGGCGGATGCGGGCCTGCTAGTGATCCTGTCGCAGGCGCGCAAGGAAGCGGGTCAGTGGGCTGATTCCGGCCCTCGATGTCGGTGGAGTGCGGCAGAGTGAGCGGGGCGGAGCCAGGGGTAGTGGCTCCGCCCCGCAGCAGTATCTACAGAGACGAGGGAATGTGAGCACCGTCGATCCGCATGAGGTCATCACGCGCAGCTTGGGTGGCATGGTGGCCTACGGGCGCCGGTACGCACGCCAGTTGGCGCCGGAGATCGCTCTCTGGCACTGCTACACCCTCGACGGTGGGCACAGCATCCTCGTCGTCCTGGACGATGGCTGTCTTGGCGACCACCCCTCCAGGAAGAAGTTGGAGGACCAGTTGGTGCCGGCGCCGGTGAAGTCCGTTGAGCGGGCGGGGTGGCGGTTGCTGGACGGCTTCGTAGTCTGCGAGCTCCCTTACGACCCGCAACTCGGGCTGGTGACGCCACCCGAGGACGACGAGTACGACGACGGGACGGAGGAGACTGAGTCGACGGGCACGGACGATGGTCCTCGCCTGCGGGCCGTGAAGGAGACGGCCCAGGAGGAGGTCTCAGGCGCCAGCGTGTTCGATCCGGAGGCTATCACTGCCGCAGCCGCCGAGCGCTGCCAGGCGCTGGTGAAGGAGATGCGGCGGCGGTACCCCAGCGTCCTCGGCCAGATGACCCACTTCGCAGACCAGAAGGGCACCGCTGGGCTCCCAGACTGGCCCGATTGGTGCTGGGTACCGATGAGCGGTGCAGGCGCCGTGGTGTGCCCGACCGGCGTCATGCTCCCCGGCGACCCCCGGGCCGGGGACTTGGCGCGTGTCGCTGCCCTGACCACCTGGTGGCTGACCAAGGGGGTGTACTGGATCGACGAGGACGCCGTGGCCAAACACGTGGACCGGGCATGGAGCCGGCCCGGCGTGCCCGCAGAGAAGCCTTTGCGAGCCGAACGCATTCTCAATGGACTGCCCCAACAGTGCGTCTACCTCGCGTTCCCGCCGATCCCTCTGGCGGAGGTTGAGAAGGTCCCGCCGGTCCTCGGCGTATTCGTGCACCTGGAGTACAACTACCGCGGCGGCCGACCCGAGCTGCGCCTGCTGATCGACCGTGACGGAACCTGGGAGGGACTGCAGGGTGTTCCGGTGCTCCTGGACCGGCCCACCTTGCTGGCATCCGCCCGTGAGCAGATCAAGCCCGAGGCGTTCGGCGACGGGCTGAACGAAGAGCAGCGTGAAGGGCTGGCCGAACTGGTTCGGCTGGCTCCCTTCTTGGTGTGGCCGGCCGTCGAGGCGCTACTCGACCGCGAGTCGGTCATCAGCGGGTGGGACCTTCCTGGTGAGCAACCGCAGCCGGCCGTGCCGCGCGCCACGGGCGTGCCTCGCTGGAAGGGTGCGGCGAAGCCTGCACGGTGGCGGGTCGGCGTTACTGCCCCCAGGGCGGGGTTGCGCACGCCCTGATTAGTCGGTGCGATCACCGCCCTCCCGTGCGCGCACCAAAGGGGCCAGGGTGTTGTGATCATCGCGCACGCGGTATGCGGATGACCAGGGACCTCGCAGAACTGCCAGCTGTGCGTGCGCGACGTCTGGTGCTCGTAGAAAGTCGTCTTGCGCCGTTCTCATCGGCGTTCGTCGTGCTCGTCCACGGGCAGGGCCGCCAGGCGCCTGCCAGCCGGCCCGCTGCCGCAACTCGGCCATCACCCGCGCCCATGCCCCCTACTGGGTCGCGGAAGAGGACGACCTGACTGCCCGGCCCAAGGACCCGCAGCTGTCAACCGCGCACCGCGAGGCGGTCATCGTCCGATTTGCCGACGTCCAGCGCATCACCCGAGCACTTGAAGAGGAAGGCCGCGCCTGATGCCGGTATCCGCAGCATCCGCCGACGAGCTGAGAGCGGCCATGGCCCGGCTGCTGGCTGGCGAGCCCGTGCACACCGACAGCGCTCTCACCAAGGAGAACCTCGCCCGCGAGGCCCAGGTCAGCCGCGCGACCGTGCACCGTGCCGAAGACATCCTCGCCGAGTGGGACGCGAGGGGTGCCCGCCCCGTCCTCCGCACACCGGGCGGGGTCCAGCGCGACGAGACCATCGCCGAACTCCGCAGGAAGCTGCGCGAGGCGAGGGAGCAGGCCGCGCAGATTCAAGGCAAGCTCGACGCGCCCGCCACGGTGACGACGAACCTCTACGCCGAGAACCTCACCCTGAAAAAGCGGCTCGGGCACAAAGGCATCGCGGTGCTGCCCGCCTCCGAACGGGAGCAGCCGGGGCCCCACCCGCCACGCCCAGGTGAGGTATGACTACCGGCCCGGCAGCGAGATAGAGGCCGCTGCGAGGTCACTGGGGCGTGCTCGCAATGCCCAGGACGTCGTACAGGTGCTGGCCGTGGGCCCACCTCTTCAGTTCGGGGCGGCCCATGAGGATGAGATCGTGGTACGCGGCGAAGTCGACCGCGGGCTGGGTGAAGCCGTTGAGACCGATCATGATCGGGACGTCGGCCTCGTGGTGGAGGCGAGCCGTTCCGTTGAACTTCTGCACATGCCCCGAGCCGACCGGATTCCTGTACTGCTTACACTGCAAGATCAACAACCGGTCGTCGGAGTCGCGGGCGGTGACGTCCACGCCGAGGTCGCCGGACCCTCCCACCCGCCGTGTGCTGCCGAACCCGTCGCGGGCCAGGAGATCGGCGCACGCCTGCTCGAAGCCCGTCGCGCTCATCGCGGCGAGCTGCTTCATCTTGAAGGTCAGCACGTCAGGGTCGGGCGCTTCGCCTGGTCCTGCGGTGGAGGAGTAGTCCTCCTCATCGCCGACATAGGTATAGGTGCCGGCGCCGAACAGGAACGACACCAGCTTCACCACGAGGATGACCGTGACCAGTGCGCCGATGGGGATGAGGGCGGCCCCCCAGGGGTGATCGGCGATCAGCCCCCACAGGTCCACGGTGATCCACCGGCTGACGTCGTCGGTGAGCCATTCCCACACCATCTTGCCGATGGCCAGTGCAAGGACGGCGTACAACAGGAACTTCAGCAGCGGGTCGAGTGATCCGTCTTCGTCGAACACCACACCTCCGAGACGTTGATGACGGCGGATGCCGGTTCAGGCGGCACGCCTGAACCGGGCACGGCGGGTGCGTGCGGACAGAGCCAGGATCTCGTGCAGTGCGGTGCCGTTCTCCGTCCAGCGCCGGAGTCTGTCCCGGTCGACCCAGTGGACGCCGTGCCGGTCGCCCCAGGCCATGGCGTCCCGGGTGAAGGTGCCGTTGGTGACGACGACGGCGTGATCGGCCCGGTGGGCCGGGCCGGCCGTCCCCTTCACCGCGTACATGACCGAAGACCCCACTTTCCCGCCGACGCGCGTGTGCTTGGCCTGGACGACGATCCGACCACGGTGGGTGTGGTCGCTGATGACGTCGGCGGCCTGATCGCCACTGCCGCCCACGCGGCGTGCCGGCCAGCCGTCGCGGACCAGGAGGTCTCGCAAGGCGTGCTCAAACTGCCGGTCGTCCATGGCGTCGAACTCGGCCAGGGCGATCCGCAGTGTGGCCAGCCGCTCGGCGTCGGACCGGCGGCGCTGCATGGTACGTGCGATCTGCCAGGCCCCGGCGGCCCCCGCCAGCAGGACGAGAGCCAGCAGGAACGGCCACGCGACCTTGAGCCCTCGGACGGCCGCGGCGGCCATCTCGAACGCCAGGAACAGAACGGCCAGTGCCACGACAGCGGCCGACAGGACCTCGGGCAAACCGCGTGGACGTCGAACCCGTAGCCGCTTGCGTCCGGAGTGGCGATTGCCGGCTGCGGTTGCGCGGGCTGCGATGCGGAGCTCACGTCACCGAACCCGAACACCTGCCCCCACAACCAGACGCCGGCGAGCAGCCCGGCAATCATCCAGCCGCTCATCCGCTTCCCCCTGCCCGGCTTCGGTTGCGGCGGATGTGTCCGCGTACGTAGTGGAACCCGTCCGGCACCTTCGACATGGTGTCCATCCCCTCCCGTCGGCAGGCCGCGGTTGCAGCCCGCCCTCAAATTGATTACTGATCTCTTCGGCGGGGTGTCGGGTAGTGACGATGGGTGATCCCTGCGGTACCCCGTGGGTATGCGGTACGCGCAGGGTGGAGGACTGACCGCAGAGCGGCAGCGGTTCCGCGAGCGGATTCGCCGGGAGGCCGGCGAGCGGTTCGCGCGCGGTGAGAAGACCGCGGTGATCGCGAAGGATCTGCGGGTGAGTGAGCGGTCGGTGGAGCGCTGGCGGCGCGCCTGGCGAGAGGGCGGGATGCGGGCACTCGCATCGAAGGGTCCGCCCAAGGCGCCCAAGCTCTCCGGCGCGCAGTTCGCCGTGCTGGAAGGGGAGCTGGCCCGGGGTCCGGCCGCGCACGGGTGGGAGGACCAGCGGTGGACCCTCCTGCGGATCAGGGCCGTGATCGCCCGGAAGTTCCGGATCGCCTGCTCGATGGCGGGGGTGTGGCGGCTGATGCACCGGCACGGCTGGTCCTGGCAGTGTCCCGCCCGCCGGGCCCTGGAGCGCGACGAGCATGCCGTGGAACTGTGGCAAAAGAAGGTGTGGCCGCAGGTGGAAACGCCGCGGCGGCGCTCGGTGCCTTCATCGTCTTCGAAGACGAGGCCGGATTCTCGATGACGCCGCCCCGCGCCCGCACCTGGGGCCGACGTGGGCACACCCCTGTCGTGCGGGTCCGCGGCCGCTCCCGGCGCCGGATCTCGATCGCGGCTCTGTGCTGCTACAGGCACGGCGAAACGCCCCGACTGATCTACCGTCCACGTTTCCACATGCCCTTCAAAGGCGCCCGCAAGAGCTTTGCCTGGACCGACTACCGCGACCTGGCCGTCCGCGCCCACATCCAGCTCGGCGCCCCCATCATCCTCATCTGGGACGGCCTGAACACTCACCGCGCCGCAGGCATGCGCCAGTACGCCGAGGACCACGACTGGCTCACGCTGGTACAGCTCCCTTCCTACAGCCCTGACATGAACCCGGTGGAAGGCATCTGGTCCCTGCTTCGACGCGGCCCCCTGGCCAACACCGCCTTTACCGACCCCGACCACCTCGAACGCACCCTGCGACGGGGCCTGAGCCATATCCAGCACCACCCCGACCTCATCGACGGCTGCCTCACCGAAACCGGCCTGACCCTCCACCCACCCGACCCGACACCCCGCCGAAGAGATCAGTAGCAGCGGGCACTGACAGAAACTGATGGGCCATCACGAGATCGAGCCAGTCCAGGCCGCCATCCCACCAAGCCGCATCGCACTGTCCGACGGCCCCCACAGGCGGGAAGCGCGGGCTGCTGACCTCGGCAGACGGACTTTGCCGGTTCCTGTGCGGCCACCGCTGGACCGCCCCATCCAGCGCTGCGAGGTTCACTGACCAGGTGCCGCTCACCTGCGAAAACGGTCGTGCTCACCTCAGGCGGCACCGCGACGTTGAATGGCGAAAAGCAGCAGGAGCGCACTCATCGCCGTTGTGCGCCGGTGCCGCCCCCGAGCTGCGCTTCTCCGCTGCCCAGAAGGTCATCGCGGCCGCCTTCGACCAGGCCGCCGCCCGCGACCCCGGCCACCTGCGGGACTGGATCGTGCTGGTCGACGGCGCCCGCCACCAACTCGACCTGATCCAGGCCGAGGCCGCACGCCGAGGCCACGCCGTCCACATCGTGCTGGACATCGTGCACGTACTGGAGAAGCTTTGGGCAGCCTCGCGCTGTTTCCACACCGCCACCGACCCGGACGCCGAGGACTGTGCCCAGGGGAACGCCCAGAACAAGGGCCGTTGAGTTTCCGGCGAAGACGACAGCTGTTGTGCGGCCTGAGCGGCCGGGCGTGGCGAGCGCGGCTGCATATCCGGCGATGATTGACCAGAAGACCCCGTGTGCCATTCCGCACAGGAACCGGCCGATCGCCAGTATCGGGTAGCTCTCCGCAACCGCGGAGAGCACAGTGCCGAGGAAGAAAACCGCACTCACGGTCGTGTAGAGGCGCTTGCGCGGCCAGCCGCCGGTCCAGTGGGTGAGCGGAGCTGCCGTCAGGCCGACAGTGAAGGCGTACACGGTGACCAACAGCCCCACCCGGGATCGCGCGACTCCCAGATCGTCGCTGATCGGCGTCAGCAGCCCGACCGGCAGCAGCTCTGTGGTGACGACGACGAAGGTCGTGGTGGCGAGAACGAGCAGGCTGGCCCGGCGCCGGGCCGGTGACGTCGTGGGCGGACCGGCCTGGTCCGTGAGGAATGGTGCGCTCACGCCGATGTGGTGGGGAGTGCGGCGAGGAATTCGCGTACGTGGCGGAGCCAGGTCGCCCGGTCTGCCGGGTTCAGGACGTGGGCGGCACCGGGCAGTTCGACCAGCCGGGCGCCCGGGATGCCAGCCGCCAGACGGTACGAGCTCTCGGGCAGCACCAGTCGGTCGCCGGTCGGCGCCACCACCAGGGTGGGGGCGGACACCTTAGCCAGGTCGGCCCGGACGTCCACGCGCGACACCAGGTCGAAGTGGTCCAGCATGCCCGGCGGCATTGCGGTCAGGGTCTGGGCGACTGGTTCGTCGAGGGCGGCCGGTTCGAGGTCCGCCGGGGACATGCAGGACAGAAGGGCGAGCCGTGCCACGTCCTCCCACTGACCAGCAGCAGCCAAGGACTTGATCAGCTGGGCGGCGAGCGCCAGGACGGGGTCGGCGGCAGCGAAGCCGGCGGTGAGGACGAGGGCCCGGACACGGTCGGGGTGCCGTGTGGCGATCCGGACGGCCACGGCGCTGCCGAGAGACTCCCCGAGGACGGCGAACGAGTCCTGGCCGGCCGCTACGGCGGCTGCGACCAGGCGGTCGGCGAGGTCGTTCAGGGCCAGGGGTTCGACGGCTACGGCAGAGCCACCGGCCCCGGGGTAGTGCGGGCCGACGAGGGTGTGGTCCTGGGCGAGGTCGTCGAGGACGAGGCCGAAGTTCCCCTCGATGCCGCCGCCGGCGCCGTGCGCGAGCAGAAGTGCGGGGCCGCGTCCCTGCACGAGAACGTCGAGGTGTGAAGTGGGAAGCACGTGATCAGTGGTCATGGCGCCGACGCTAAACTCCGACATCAGTGTCAGAGTCAAGTCGCGGCGTGGGCAAGGGGAACAGGAATGAGGCGAGCGGCATCCGCATGAAGGAGATGGTGCGGCGTACCGGGGTCCATGAGCGGCTGCTGCGCTACTACGAACAGCAAGGACTCCTGGCGCCCGACAGGCTGCCCAGCGGCTACCGCATCTACGGCGAGTCGGACGTCGAGACAGTGCGCCGCATTCGCTGTCTGCTGGCGGCCGGGCTTCCGACCGCTCTGATCGCCCAGGTCCTGCCGTGCATCCGGGCGGACGACGAGCACCTCGTACCCACCTGCCCGGACCTGCTCGCCCAGCTACGCCGGGAAGGCGAGCGAATCACCCACGCCATCGAAGATCTACAGGCGTCGCGCGCGATCCTCGACACCATCATCACCGCCGCGCCCTCAAGGGCGCCGGGACACTGAGGCCGCCTCAACCTACCGCTCCCGAGGCAACCTGACAGGAAGCCCACGACAAACTCGGCCTCGCCAGCTTCACCATCGAGGTCGGCGGCAGCGACACAAGCGGCTGCCGCGGACTCACACCGCCCTACCCCTGCCAGGACCACTACTTCTGGCCCAAGATGAAACCGGCCCTGTTCTACGCCGCCCGGCGCGCCGCGGCACCATACAAACGGGCACCCGACGCCGTGGACATCATCCCCGACGACCTGGCCCCCGATCTTGACGAGCAGGCCACGTGCCTGCTCGCCAAGTAGGCAATGCCGCTCCTGCGTTCAGCAATCTTCACCAATCGGTCCACTCCAAGTCGCCCCTGTGGCACCGAATAACGCCGCCGCCCAGCCGCTGGACCAGCAACCGCGAGCACCACAGCATCACCAACGTCGACAGCGCCGTGCGTCCGGTGGAAGCCCGCCGACGGCACCACCACGGGCCCCGGCCGAGCAGGACTGCGCCAGCGGTGCGCCCACGCCAGCGACATCCCGCCGCGCTGCCGGCCTTCCTCCTTGAGCTGCGGGACCGTGCCTCCACCGCCGGATCACGTCCGCTGTCAGGCGGCAAGGAGGTCGTCGCCCCTGGCCGAGAGCGTGACAGAGCCGCCCAGTGCGTAGACGCGTCCTTTCAGGCGTACCTTCCGGGACCCGCCGAACTCTGCATGATGGCGTGCCGTCACCAGTTCCGACGGCCAAACGATCCGCGGATGCTTTGTCTGGCGTGCCGAGGCGGAGAGACGCCCCGGGCGTACGCTACGCCTCCGACGTGCGAATGTACCGCCCGCCAGCCAGGGCGACGAGAACCACAGGGTGGCGGTCGGCCACGCGCCGGGCGGAGGCTCGTGCGGTCCGCCGACGCAGGGCAACCTCCGCGCCCCGAAGACGCACGACCGGTGCCGACGTGACGGCGGAGAAATCCCGGTCGGCGGTGTCCGCGCCGACCGCGAGGCATGCTCATCCATCCCGGCCCTGCGGGCTGATAGGGCTCTTCCCTGAACAGGGAGCGAAACGGGCAGCCCGGACACCCGACGCCGAGGACGATGCCGCGACGGCGCGGAAGTGCTCCAGTCATTCCCGCGGCACCAGGGTCCTTCTGGTCAGCCGCCGTAGCGGAGAGGCATCCGCCCAGAGAGCTTCCGCCGGAGGCTCAGCTGGTGGCCGGCTGTCCACCAGTTGTCCCAAGCCTTACAGGGGTGGACGGGTCGTCCAGCCAGGGCTGATGCAGGCCGTCGGCGCAGATGGTCATGCCGAAGCGGCCGGGGCCCGGCTGCCCGTGGGCGGTGTACCAGGTCCAGGCCGCGCTCGCCTCGTCCCACAGCCGGCGCGAGCCGTACTGCCACACCGTGTAGGTGTCGCCGCCCGCCTCATGTTCGTCGACCGCGGCCCACGAGGCGGCGTCGGCGGTCGCGATCCACAGGCGGCGCGTGACGCCGTCGAGGTCCGGGTCCTCGTGCCAGGCGTGCCACACGTCCGGCAGCAGCAGCCCGAGCGCGAACTGCGCGGCGAAGTCCTCGCCGGCGACCGCATACGGCGACAGGGTGGTACGGGATTCGTCGGGCTGGTGGTCGTCACCGATCACGTCGCCGAAGACCGTGAGATTCAGGCGCTGTCCGCGTGCCGGCATGAACTGCGCGTAGGGATGGAAACGGCCTGTGGCGCCGTGGTGGTCGTCGACGGTGAGGTGGAGCAGGCCGTACTCCAGCCACGGCCGAGCCCAGGGAAGCAAGATCGTTCCTCCGGGCCGGACCTGCCGGATGAGGGCCGGTGAGACGGCGGACAGGGAGCAGGTGGCGAGAATGCGGTCGTACGGCGCTCCGTCCGGATCGCCGAGCGTGCCGTCCCCGCACACCACCCGCACCCCGGGAGCCTCCCTGCGGAGTATGGCCGCCGCCCGCCGGGCCAACTCCTCATCGATCTCGACAGTCGTAACCTGACGGCCGCCAAGGACATGTGCGAGCAGTGCCGCGTTCCAGCCGGTGCCGGTGCCCAGTTCCAGCACGCGCTCGCCAGGCCGCGGATCGGTCATGGCGAGCATGTGGACCACGATGGCCGGCGCCGACGCCGAGGACGACGGCAACACCTTGCGGCCGGGCTCCGGAGGACGCCCGTCGTTGACCTGCGTGACGACCGAGGTGTTGGCGTAGGCCGCGGCCAGCCACCGCTCGGCGTCGGTGCCGGCGTCGAGCGGACGGTAGCCCTCCGCGCCCCATTGCCAGATCACCTCGGGCAGGAACCGGTGCCGGCGGACAGCGGTGATGGCCGAGGCCCAGAGCTCGGGCAGTTCACCGATTTCGGCAGCTATCTCGGCCAGCAGCCGCCGCACAGCGGCGGCTTCGTCCACATCCCCCACCGTCACGCGTCGTCGTCCTTCTTGTGCTTCGGCGCGGGCTTCGGTTTGACGGTGTCATCGCTCGGGCGGCGCGCCCCCAAATCCTTGCCGCCGCGGTGCTGCCCGTTGCCGTCACCGCTCGACCCCTTGCCCGTTCCCCATCCCATGGCTGTGCCCTTTCGTCGGTGCAACGTCCCGGCGGACGGTAGCCGCCGCCCAGCGTCCGCCGGAAGATCGCCAGAGCGCTCCACGGCAGCGGCCGGTGTGTCCGCCGCGCCTCCGTTCCTCGCTCTCATCCGCTGGTGCCGACGACCGGCCCGGCCACGGAGCCTGGTGGCCAACGCACCCGAATCCGTAGGCCACGCGGGCGAGAAAACCTCCGTGAGCAGGGCGAACAGCACTGGCAGAAGGCCGAGCGCCGTTTCGTCGGGCTGCTGTTGGCGTCGCCTCGTGAGGCGTCAGCGGGCCTCGCCCTGGACTCGAGGCAGCGGTTGCAGCAGCAGCCACATAGCTGCCGTGCGCGTCAGAACGCGGGCAGCATGACCACACTTCCGAGTGACGCGAACAGGACCCGCTGCCGTGTCGCGCAATACGTCGCCGATCGCGACCGTCCTGGAATCTGAGACGAGAGACACGCGTCAGCGGTCACGTCGGAGGAATGAGCGGGCGCCGCGCAGCGTGGTGCGCAAGGCGCGCTGCGTGCGCGTGCTGTCCAGACGGACGCTCAGCGCCCCCGGGGAACCGGTGCCCACACGTCGGCCAGCCGCCAGCACCGAGGCGTCCAGTCCGTTACAGCCGGCGATCAGAACACCAAGCCCATAGCGGGTGAGAGCATCGGATCCTGCCAGGTGGGCCACCCCTACCACGTCACCGACTAGGTCGTTTCTGATGGCTCTTGTCGGGTGGGGTGGATCATCTGCTGGTCTGGGCAGGCGTGGGGCATGGTGCGGCGGCATGAACCGAGCGATGCGCAGTGGCGGGTGGTCGAGCCGTTGCTGCCGGCCGAAGGCCGGCCGGGTGGGCAGTGGACGGATCTGCCGGAGCGCTACGTGTGTAGGGACGGTGGACGGGAGGTACTGGGGTGTTCGCACGGCAGGCTACCCCGCGTCCACGCTTACCGTCAGTTGGGACCTGCCCCTCCACATAGCCACCGTGATCGCCCTGCTGGTCTACGTGTCCGTCTCACCGGCCACTGACCTTCAGGGCTCCGTGCAGACCCATGTTCCCGGCTGCGGTGCGCTGGTACGGGTCGGTTTGCTCAGTGCCCTTGTCGGCAACGCGAGCACAGAAGTCTGCGGCGAGCTGGGCAACGAGCGACGATAATTGAGTTGCTTACTCGACAACAGCCGGTCAGAGTTGGGACATCGCTTCACGCACTCCCGGTGCGCAGGCCGCGGCTACTTCTTGTGGTGAATCCGCCGCGGCCGTCCTTGATCTCGGGAGGCAACAGCACCAGGGGTGCCCGGTGCGCAGGTGATCGTTACTTCTCCTCACAAGAGAGCAACGCGGGTTCGAATCCCGTCGCCGACCGCGAGGTTGGTGTCGTCCAGCGGCCCAGGACGCTTACGTCACGGTCCCCGACTCCGATCTCGGGCACCCCCTTTTTGCTGACGCCTCCCCTCCACAGCGAGGGGATTTTTCTTCATGGCCCGCTTCAACACCCGAACCGCACGACCCGCCGTCACCTCCCCGGTGACATCGACCGGCACGACGACCGTCAACCACCAGGGCGGCCAGGGCTATTCACGCGACGCCCGCTCCGAACTCTTCCTCCTGGCCGTGACCAACATGGTCGGACAGGACACCTTCTACGAGTCCGGCGGGCAGCGCGACGACCGGTTCACCCAGCTCGTACGCCGGCTCGCCGTCGAGGACCCGGACTGGACCGCCGCCCTGCTGCGCTGGCTCCGTACGGACGGCAACCTGCGTACGGCCGCCGTCGTGGGCGCCGCGGAGTTCGTACAGGCCCGCCTCGACGCGGACGCGCCGGGCCACTCCCGCCAGACCGTCGACGCCGTCCTCCAGCGCGCCGACGAGCCCGGCGAGCTGCTCGGCTACTGGATGTCGCGCTACGGGCGTACGGTCCCCAAGCCCGTCAAACGCGGGATAGCCGACGCCGTGCGGCGGCTCTACACCGAACGCTCCCTGCTCAAGTACGACACCGCCAGCAAGGGCTTCCGCTTCGGCGACGTCCTCAACCTCGTCCACGCCTCACCGGCCCCCGACAAGCCGTGGCAGGGCGACCTGTTCCAGCACGCCCTGGACCGCCGCCACAACCGCGAAGCAGACATCCCCGCTCGTCTCGCGACGCTCATCGCACGCGAGCAGCTCGCGGCGACGCCCGTCGACCAGCGCCGCCAGGTCCTCGCCGACCAGAGCGACCTGCTCCAGCGTGCCGGGATGACATGGGAGGCGCTGGCGGGCTGGCTCCAGGGCCCGATGGACGCCGCCGCGTGGGAGGCGATCATCCCGTCCATGGGGTACATGGCGCTGCTGCGCAACCTGCGGAACTTCGACGAGGCCGGGGTCAGCGACCGGGTGGCCGCACAGGTGGCGGCGAAGCTCGCCGACGAGGACGCGGTCGCCGCCTCCCGCCAGTTCCCCTTCCGCTTCCTGGCGGCCTACCGGCACGCGCCGTCGCTGCGCTGGTCGTACGCCCTGGAACAGGCCCTCGGCCACTCCCTGGCGAACGTCCCGTCGCTGCCGGGCCGCACCCTGGTCCTGGTCGACCGTTCCGGCTCGATGTTCGGCAGGCTGAGTGACCGTACGGACCTCACCCGGGCCGACTCCGCGGCCGTCTTCGGCACCGCGGTGGCGCTGCGGGCGGCGAACGCGGACCTGGTGGAGTTCGGCACGTCGAGCCGGCCGGTGCCACTGCGGCGCGGCGAGTCGGTACTGAAGGTGGTGGAGCGCTTCGGCAACCTGGGCGGTACGGACACGGCGAATGCGGTGCGCCGGCACTTCCGCGGCCACGACCGGGTACTGATCATCACGGACGAGCAGGCCGCGTACAGCCACTACGGCGACCCGACCGAGCAGATCCCGGCGACGGTCCCGGTATACACCTGGAACCTCGCCGGGTACCGGACCGGCCACGGCCCGTCCGGCTCGGCGCTCCGGCACACCTTCGGCGGCCTGAACGACGCCGCGTTCCGCATGGTGCCGCTCCTGGAGGCCGGACGAAACGCCGCCTGGCCATGGGAAGGCTGAACAACGATCTTGCGCCCGCTCTCCTTGGCGAATACCGAAAGCACTTCCTCCGCAGGTCAGAGCACTACCAGCGCGCTGACCCGCTCAGCCGTTCTCCGCCTGGAACATCCAGTGGTGCTTCTCCAGGTCGGCCGTCAGGCCGATGATCAGGTCCTGGGTGACCGGGTCCGGCTTGTCCGTCGACTGGATGCGCTCGCGCATCCGGCCGATCACGGCGCCGAGCGCCGATACCAGGACCTGCACCGCCTGGGTGTCCTTGTTCCAGCCTTCGCCGACCGCGTCGATGCCGCTCGTCTTCGCGACGGTCTCCGCTCGGCCGTCCGGGGCGATGCCCAGGGCCGAGGCGCGCTCCGCCACCGTGTCGGCGTGCTGGCGCGCGGAGACGACGACGTCGTCCAGCTGAAGGTGGATCGAGCGGAAGCGGGGGCCGACCACGGTCCAGTGGACCTGCTTGGCCACAAGTGAGAGGTCGACCAGGTCCACGAGGGCACCCTGCAACGCCTCGCCGACGATCTTGCGGTCCTCATCGGACAGCGTGCTCTTCACCACAGACATCCGGCTACTCCTCTTCGGCTGGCTGATCTGTTCCTTCCCCCGTGTTCCCCACCATCGCACAATCGACACAGAACCGGTCAAAAAAGACCGGGTCCCGGTCAGTGTCACTG
>NZ_JBHVHQ010000076.1:0-5303 GCF_042800135.1 Streptomyces sp. NPDC057654
TCGTCGAGAGCATGTTCAGTACGAGCTTCTGCGCCGTGCCCGCCTTCAACCGGGTCGATCCCGTGAGGAGTTCGGGGCCGACGACCACCTCGATGCCGTGCTCGGCGGCGGCCGCGAGCGCCGAGTCCGGGTTGCAGGACAGCCCGATGGTGAGCGCCCCGGCCCGGCGGGCGTGCTCGACGGCCCCGATCGCGTACGGCGTGCGACCCGAGGCGGAGATGCCGACGACGGTGTCCTCGGCGGTCAGCGTCAGCGCGTCGAGGTCGGCCGCCGCCAGCTCCTTGCTGTCCTCGGCCCCCTCGACGGCCGTGACCATGGCCGACGGGCCGCCCGCGATGAGCCCGACGACCTCGGTCGGCTCGGTGTTGAACGTGGGCGGGCACTCGCTCGCGTCGAGGATGCCGAGCCGCCCCGCCGTGCCCGCGCCCGCGTAGACCAGCCGGCCGCCGCGCTCCATCCGGGCGGCCGTGGCGTCGATGGCGGCGGCGATGCGCGGCAGCTCGGCGGCGACGGCGGTGGGGACGGTGGCGTCCTCACCGTTCATGATCTTCGCGATGTCGAGGGTGGGGAGCCGGTCGATCTCGGCCAGCTCGGGGCGGAACGCCTCGGTGGCGAGCGTGTCGAGCTCGGCGCGCAGCTGCGAGTGGGCGGGGGGGGCGGGGGCGGGGGAGGCGGTGGCGGAGGGGGTCATGGCAGTGCGGCTCTTTCTCTGCTGGCGGCGTCTCTTGGAGGGGGCGGGCGGCGCGTACGGGCCGGGGCGCGCCGTTCTGCGCCCGCGCCGTGGCTGTGTGCGTACGGGCGGGGCGTCGGGGCGTACGTACGGTCGTACGTACGGTCTCGCCTCAGCGGCCCGCGCGTGGGTCCCTGCGGTGGGCCAGCGCCTCGTACGAGGCCGACAGGGCGGGCGCGGCCGTGTCGTACGTACGCTGCGCCACCCCTATGAACAGGCAGTCCACGACGAGGAGCTGGCTCGTGCGGCTGGACATGGCGGCCGGGCGCAGCTCGCTCTCGCGGGCGGTGGAGGTGGTGAGGACGTGGTCCGCGTACTGCGCGATGTCCCCGTCCGGGCGGCCCGTGATCGCGACGGTGGTGGCTCCGTGGTCGAAGGCCGCGCGCAGCGGCTCTATGACGTCCGTCGTCCGCCCGGAGTGCGTGATGGCGATGGCGACGTCCCCGGCGCGCAGCTGCACGGCGTTGGTGACCGCGAGGTGCGGGTCGGAGTGGGAGTGCGCGATGAGCCCGATGCGCAGCAGCTTCTGCACGAGGTCCTGCGCGACCAGGCTGGACGCCCCTATGCCGTACACATCGATGCGGCGGGCCCCGACCAGCGCGCCGATCGCGGACTCCAGCTGCGTGGTGTCGAGCCCGGCGGCGGTGTCGGCGAGGCACTGCTGTTCCTCGTGCGCGAGCTTGGCGACGACGTCGGTGATGGAGTCGTCGACGGCGATGTCGGCCGTGACGGCGGGGGCGCGGCCGGCCGCCTGCTGCGCGGCGAGGGCGGCGAGGGCGAGCCGCAGGTCGCGGTAGCCGGGGTAGCCGAGGGTGCGGGCGGTCCGTACGACCGTGGCCTCGCTCGTGCCCGTACGCTCCGCGAGTCCTGTGACCGTGAGCGCGGCGCAGCCCGCCGGGTCGTGCGCCACGGCCTCGGCGACGCGCTGCATGGAGCGGGTCATGGAGGGTCCGAGCGTGCGGACCTTGGCCGCCAGGGTTGCCGGGGGCGGCGGCGTGGAACCGGCTGCGAAAGTTTCTTTCAGGCTGCTGCTCACACTTGGAAGATATTTTCAGGGCGGGTCGGCGTCAACCCCCTGTGGATATCGAGGCGAACGGGACTTTGGTCCCGAGTGGGGCGTCCGGGCGACAATGGAGGGCATGGAGCTCGAACAGTCATTGCACACGGCGCGGGCGCTCATCCTCGCCGACCTGGTGGCGGGCGATGTGGCCGAGGCCGACGTCGTGTCGCTCGTGGAGGACGCCGTCGCGCACCGCCGATGGTGGGTCGAGCAGTGGCCGCAGGGCGTCGAGTTCGTGGCCGGGCTCGTCGCCCAGGACGTACAGGACGCGCTGCTGGAGCGGTACGGGCGGTGGCCGCTGTGCCCGGTCTGCGTGGGCGAGGGCAACCCGCACGCGCTGGACATCGAACCCGAACTCGGGCCGGACCCGCACTGGGTCTGCGGCAAGGCGGGGGTGGTGGTCGCGCCGGTGGGGAGGCTGGGGCGGCGGCCCGGAGGCGGGCCCCGTGACGAGCCGGCCGGCGGCGGGCCGGGCGGCGGGCTCTCATGACCGTCTACGTCGACCCGCCGACCTGGCCGGGGCACGGGCGGATGTGGTCGCACCTGGTCAGCGACGTCTCGTACGACGAACTGCACGCTTTCGCGGCGGGCATCGGATGCCCGCCGCGCGCCTTCGACCGGGACCACTACGACGTGCCGTCGACGCGGTACGCGGACGCGGTGCGGGCGGGGGCGGTGGAGGTCGGGAGCAAGGAGCTGCTGCGGCGGCTGACGGGGGCGGGGCTGCGGCGGGCGAAGGGCCGGGGGTAGACCTTTTGGGCCCCGGCCCCTGCCCGTAGCAGTGGTTGGTCTCGTACTCCTCAGTCGGTTCAGTCGGTCGTGGTGGCGGTGGCGCAGGCCGGCTTCTCCAGCGAGGGCGTCGTGTCCGTGGCGGAAGCGGAGGAAGCGGCGGAGGAGGCGACCAGTCGGGACGGCGACGTGCCCGCAGCGCTCGCGCGGTGCAGGCGCGAGGCCACCGCCGTCGTGCCCACGGCGACGGCCGCGAGCGCCGCGCCCGTCCAGGCCACCGCCGGGTAGCCCCAGCCCGCGCCGATGACGAGGCCGCCGAGCCAGGGTCCGACCGTGTTGCCGATGTTGAACGCGGCCGTGGTGGTCGCGCCCGCGAGGGTCGGCGCGGCGGCGGCGACGTTGAACATGCGGGCGTTGAGCGCGGGCGCGGTCGTGAAGGCGGAGACGCCGAGCATCAGGGCCATCGCCACGGCGGCCGGCGCGCTGTGCGCCGTCAGCGCCAGGATCGCGAGGACGACGGTGGAGGCGGTGATGCCCGCGTACATCGTGCCGAAGAGGTGCGCGTCGGCGATGCGGCCGCCGACCGCGGTGCCGATCAGCGCGCCGACGCCGAAGAGGCCCAGCACCATCGGGACCAGGCTCTCCTTCATCCCGGCGGTCTCGGTGAGCAGCGGCGCGAGGTAGGAGAAGAGGCAGAAGACGGCCGCGCCGTTGAGCGCGGTGGCCGTGAGCGCGAGCCACACCTGGCGGTCGCGGTAGATGGTGAGCTCGGTACGGAGCCGGGGCGCGTCCGCGCCGGTGGCGGGCTTGGTGCGCGGTACGAGCAGGATCACGCCGATGAGGCCGATCAGCGACAGCCCGGCGACCGCCCAGAACGCCGAACGCCAGCCCGCGTGCTGCCCGAGGAACGCGCCCGCCGGCACGCCGGCGATGTTCGCGATCGACAATCCGCCGACCATGACGGCCATGGCGCGCGCCCGCGCGGTGACCGGCACCAGCGACACGGCGACGGCCGCGCCCACGGCCCAGAACCCGGCGCAGGCGAGCGCGCTCACCACGCGGGAGACGAAGAGGACCGTGTACGTGGGGGACAGCGCGCCGACGACCTGTCCCAGGCCGAATATGGCGAGCAGGGCTATCAGGGTCGTGCGGCGGGGGAGTTTCAGCGTCGCGGCGGCCAGGGCGGGCGCGCCGACGACCATGCCGACGGCGAAGGCGGAGACCAGGAGGCCGGCCTGGGGGATGGAGACGCCCATGTCGCGTGCCAGGGGCTGGAGCAGCCCGGACAGCATGAATTCTGAGGTTCCGAGTGCGAAGACGGAGAGCCCGAGGACGTATACGGCCACGGGCATGCTGGATTTGCCGGCGTTGGGCATGGGGTTGGGCATATTGAGAGCCAGCGTTGGCGGTGGGGCGGAGTATTCCCTCTGGGGCGATGGCCGAGGGAACCCCGTCAGCGGGCTTCGGCGGGGCCTCGGCGGGCCTCAGCGGGCTGAGAGCAGCTCCAGCTCCGTGGCCATGTTGCGGCGGGCGGCGTGTTCCCAGCGGTCGTACCCCTGGGGGGTCCGGAAGAGGCGCTCCAGGGCGAGGAGCTGCCGTAGTACGCCCGCCCGCCCCTCGCGGAAGGCGTCGTCGGGGACGAAGCCGTACTCGGTGCGTACGGCCGCCGCGTAGGCCGCGTACTCCTGCGGGGCTCCGGCGAGGACGGCGAGGTCCGCGTCGCACAGGACCGCGCCGTTGCGGTCGTCGGGCTCCGGGGCATGGGTGGCGGTGAGGCGTACGAGGCGGGCGACCTCGGCGGTACGGGCGGCGTCGAAGCCGAGTTCCGGGAGGGCGCGCTCGGCCAGATGGGCGCTGCGCTCCTCGTTCTCGGAGCGGTCGGGGCGGTAGACGGCGTCGTGGAACCAGGCGGCGAGCGCCACGGCGGCGGGGTCCTCGGCGTGGGCGGACAGCTCGTCGACGCGGTCGAGGACGGCGGTGAGGTGGTCGGTGGTGTGGTAGCGGCGCTGGGGCTCGGCCCAGCGGGCGAGCAGGTTCTCGCCGTACGGGCGGGGGTCGGGCCCGTCGGCGCCGCCACGGGCCGACGCGACCAGGTCGGACCAGCGCGCGAGGAGCGCGGGGGAGGGGCCGGACGGGTGCTCGGTGGAGGCTGCCATGAGCCAATTGTGGGGTACAGCTTTCGCTGCTGGTCGCGGTTGTGGCACGCTGTGCTACATGTCTAGACCAATGCTTGAGGTGATCGCCCTCAACTCGGAGGACGCGATCGCGGCCGAGGCCGGAGGGGCGGACCGCCTCGAACTGGTCGCTGACATGGCTGCCGACGGCCTGACCCCCGCCCGCGAGACCTTCGCCGCCGTGCGCGCCGCCGTCTCCATCCGGGTGCGCGTGATGCTGCGCGCCACGGACGGCTTCTCGGCCGGTGACGCCGCGGCGCTGGACGCGCTCTGCGCCGAGGCGCGGGCGCTGCGGGAGGAAGGCGCCGAGGAGTTCGTATTCGGCTACCTGACGCCGGACGGACGGGCCGACCTGGCGGCGGTGGAGGCCCTCTCCGAGGCCATTGGGCCTGCGGCCCGCTGGACTTTCCACCGTGCTGTGGACCGCGCCGCCGATCGTGACGCCCTGCGCAAGCAGCTCGCCGACCAGCCCGGTCTGGATACGTACCTCACGGCCGGATCCCCGACGGGCGTCGGCGACGGCCTGGAGACCCTGCTCGCCGAACAGACCCGGCGCGCCGCCGGCGACGGTGCCCGCGACGTGGGTGCCGTGGCCGTGGCCGTCCTGGGC
>NZ_JBHVHQ010000076.1:5313-17764 GCF_042800135.1 Streptomyces sp. NPDC057654
GGTTACGAGCCCCAGATCCTGGTGGGCGGCGGCCTGCGCCTCCCGCACGTACCGGCGCTGCGCGCCGCCGGGATCGACGCCTTCCACATCGGCGCTGCTTCGCGGCCTTCGGGGTGGGAGGCACCGGTGGACGCCGGGGCTGTGCGGGTCTGGCGCGAGGCGCTGGACGCGCTGGACGCTTAGCGCGTCCGTCTGCGGCCCGGCGGGGGCGGGCGTTCCTGTGCCCTCAATCTCCCCCAGCTACCGCTGGGAGGTGCCCCCAGCGGGCTTGATTTGGCTGGGCTTGATGCGATGGCTCGCGCCGGTGGAACTGACCGTTCGTGTGCCCTCAAACGCCGGGCGGGCTAATAGGTCGTCGCCCGCCCGGCGGGATCGGCATCAGGTGGCCGTCAGTTGGTCCGGCAACGGTGCTGAATGGATGACCGTCAAACCTGACACCGCTCGCGTCAGTGACACATACAGGCGGCGCAGCCCCGTGCGTTCGTCGGGTTCGCCGGAGACGACGGCGGCGGGTTCGTCGAGTACTACGTAGTCGTATTCGAGGCCCTTGGCGAGGGTGGCCGGGACGAGGGTGAGGCGGGCTTCGGGGGAGGTTTCCTCGCCGGGGGTGAGGGCGGTCAGGCCGGCTTTCGCCAGGGCTTCGGTCAGGGCCGGGAGTCTGGAGTCGGCGGCGATCAGGCCGATGGAGCCCTCCTTGGCGAGAGCCTCCCGGCAGGCCGTGATGACGGAGGCGTCCAGGTCGTCGGGGGCCACCGCCCGTACCGCGAAGTCGCCCGCCGCCTCGCGGATCGAGGTGGCCTCGGCCAGGCCGGGGGCGATGGCGGGGAGCAACCGCGAGGCGTACGCGATGACTTGGCGCGGCACGCGGAAGCCCTGGGTCAGTTCCTCGACCGTCGCGTCCGACTTGCCGAGGTGGGACAGCGCCTCTTCCCAACTGTTCGTGGCCCACGGCGTGGTGCCCTGCGCCAGGTCGCCGAGGATCGTCGCCGAACCCGTCGTGCAGCGCCGCCCCACCGCCCGGTACTGCATCGGGGAGAGGTCCTGCGCCTCGTCGAGCACGACATGCCCCAGGGAGTGCGTACGGGCGATGAGATCCTGCGCCTCGTCGATCAACACGGCGTCCGCGGCCGACCACTTGGCGGACTTCGCGCTACGGGCGGGCTTGGCCCACAGGATCTCCTTCTGCTCCTCCGGAGACAGCAGCCCGTCCGCATGTTCCGCCAGGAACTCCGCGTCGCCCAGCAGCCGCAGCACCAGCTTCGCCGGATCGACCGGCGGCCAGGCCGCCTTGACCGCCGCCTTCACCGCCGCGTTGCGGGCCACGGCGTCCTGCACCCGGTCGTCGGGAGCCTCGCCCGCCTCCTCCATCCGTACGAGCACGGCGTGCGCGATCCGTTGCGGAAGCGCCTCGCGGGCGGCCCCGTACCGGATGTCGCGCGCCAGCAGCTCCGTGACCATCTCCTCCACCTCGTACGCCGGTACGCGCCAGCGCCGCGAGCCGCGCACCACGACCACCGCCTCCGTCGGCATCGTCACCCCGGAACGCACCGCCCGCCGCAGCACCCGCGCCATGCGCGCGTCGCCCTTGATACGGGCCGCGGTCGCCCCGTCCGTACCGCGCACCTCCACGTGGGCGACCAGATCGTCCACGGTCGCCTGCGCGACGTTGAGTTCGCCGAGCGCCGGGAGCACCTGCTCGATGTAGTGGAGGAAGGAGCGGTTCGGGCCGATGACGAGGGTGCCGGAACGGGCGAGCCGGTCGCGGTGCGCGTACAGCAGATACGCGACGCGGTGCAGGCCGACGGCCGTCTTACCGGTGCCGGGCGCGCCCTGTACGCACACGGTGCCGCCGATTCCCGCTCGTACGATCTCGTCCTGCTCCGGCTGGATCGTCGCGACGATGTCGCGCATCGGGCCGACGCGCGGCCGCTCGATCTCGCTCTGGAGCAGCTTGCTCGACTGCTCGGCCTCGGAGCGGTCGGTGAGGTGCTCGTCCTCGTACGCCGTCAACTCGCCGCCCGTGTAGCCGAAGCGGCGGCGCAGCCGCACATCCAGCGGGTTGTTCTTCGACGCCTGGTAGAAGGGCTGGGATACGGGCGCGCGCCAGTCGATGACCATCGGGTCGCCGTCCGCGTCGTGGACGTGCCGGCGGCCGATGTAGAACTGCTCGCCCTCCCCGCCCTCGGCCAGCTCCATGCCGGGCGCGTGCCCGTAGTCGAGGCGGCCGAAGAAGAGCGGGGTGTGGGCCAGGTCGGCGAGCGCCTTGATGCGGTCCTCGATCTGGCTCTGCAATACCTCGGCGTTGACCCAGTTCGCCGTGACGTCCTTGATGTCGAGGGACTCGACGTCCGCGCGCATGGCGCGCAGCGCGGCACGGGACGCGGTGAGGTGGGCGCGTTCCCGGTCGAGGGGGTTCGTATCCGGGGACGGGGACGGGGCCGGGGCTGGGGCGGGGGTCGGGGCCGGGGTCTGATGGGGCTCTGCCGAATTCTGCCCCTGGGCGTGCGAGAGCACGGTGCTGCCTCCGTCTATGAGTGGGTAGCGAGCGGAATACCGGCCGGTTTCCGTCCGGACGGAGGCGCTCCCGAGTGGTGCGGCGGCGCGGGAGGCGGGAAGTCGGCGATTGTAGTCAGCACGGATGCGGGGCGCGAATGGTTTTATGACCCCTGGTCCGTGATGGGGCCGCCGCCCTCAGGGATGCCGTCCCTCTCCCGTAGGGGTGGGCATGGGCCTGGAGTCGTACGGACGCGCGGCCGTGGTTACACCGGCAGGCCGATGTATCGCGGCCCCGCGAAATCCATGATGGAACACATGAGCACCGCAACCTTCACTCACACAGGCCAGGGCGCCCGCCGAGGTGCCAACGTCGACTCCGCCGCAGTTCAGCAGCGCCACGGGCTGGGCGGCACGCTCCGTGCGATCAAGGTCTTCGCGGGGGCGGCGATCAGCGTCGTCCTCCTTGGGGACTACGCGGACGACAAGTAGAAGGAGAAGCAGGAGAGGGCACGCGTCGCCCCCTCCTGCCAGAACCTCGGGCGCCGTCCCCCGACGACATCAGGACGACATCAGCTCGTCCGCGTCCACGATCCGGTACGCGTACCCCTGCTCGGCCAGGAACCGCTGGCGGTGGGCCGCGAAGTCCTGGTCGACGGTGTCGCGGGCGACGACCGAGTAGAAACGGGCCTCGTGCCCGTCCGCCTTCGGGCGCAGTACGCGGCCGAGCCGCTGCGCCTCCTCCTGCCGGGACCCGAACGTCCCGGAGACCTGGATGGCGACCGTCGCCTCGGGCAGGTCGATGGAGAAGTTGGCGACCTTCGAGACGACGAGCACGCTGATCTCGCCTTCCCGGAAGGCGCCGAAGAGCTTCTCCCGCTGCGCGTTCGTCGTCTCGCCCTTGATGACGGGCGCGCCGAGATGCTCGCCCAGCTCGTCGAGCTGGTCGATGTACTGGCCGATCACGAGCGTCTGCTCGCCCTGGTGCCGCCGCACCAGGGCCTCGGTGACGCGGCGCTTGGTGTCGGTGGTCGCGCAGTACCGGTACTTCTCCTCGGTCTCGGCGGTGGCGTACGCGAGCCGCTCGGAGTCCGTGAGGTTGACGCGTACCTCCACGCAGTCGGCGGGGGCGATGTAGCCCTGCGCCTCGATCTCCTTCCAGGGCGCGTCGAACCGCTTCGGCCCGATGAGCGAGAAGACGTCCGACTCGCGGCCGTCCTCCCGTACGAGCGTGGCGGTGAGCCCGAGGCGGCGGCGGGCCTGGAGGTCCGCGGTGAACTTGAAGACCGGCGCGGGGAGCAGGTGCACCTCGTCGTAGAGGATGAGGCCCCAGTCGCGGGAGTCGAAGAGCTCCAGGTGCTGGTAGACGCCCTTCCGCTTGGTGGTCAGCACCTGGTACGTGGCGATGGTGACCGGGCGGATCTCCTTGCGGGTGCCGCTGTACTCGCCGATCTCCTCCTCGGTGAGCGAGGTGCGCTTGACCAGCTCGTGCTTCCACTGCCGGGCGGAGACGGTGTTGGTGACGAGGATGAGCGTGGTCGCCTTGGCCTGGGCCATGGCGCCCGCGCCGACCAGCGTCTTCCCGGCGCCGCAGGGGAGCACGACGACGCCGGAGCCGCCGTGCCAGAACCCTTCGACGGCCTGCTTCTGGTACGGGCGCAGGGCCCAGCCGGTCTCGTCGAGCTCGATGGCGTGCGCCTCGCCGTCCACGTAACCGGCGAGGTCCTCGGCCGGCCAGCCGAGCTTCAGCAGAGTCTGCTTGATCTGCCCGCGCTCGGAGGGGTGCACGACGACGGTGTCCGGGTCGACCCGCGCGCCGACCAGGGGCTGGACCTTCTTGGAGCGGAGGATCTCTTCGAGTACGGGGCGGTCGGTGGACTCCAGGACCAGCCCGTGTACGGGGTGCTTGAGCAGCTTCAGCCGCCCGTACCGCGCCATGGTCTCGGCGACGTCGACGAGGAGGGCGTGCGGCACGGGGTAACGGGAGTACTCCACGAGCGCGTCGACGACCTGCTCGGCGTCGTGCCCGGCCGCCCGCGCGTTCCAGAGCCCGAGGGGCGTGACGCGGTACGTATGGATGTGCTCGGGCGCGCGCTCCAGCTCCGCGAACGGCGCGATGGCCCGCCGGCAGGCCTCCGCCTGCTCATGATCCACTTCCAGGAGCAGCGTTTTGTCGCTCTGGACGATGAGGCAGGACACACATTCCTCCATGAATAGGGTCGTCTCGCGACAGAAACAACGTCTGCCACGGCACGGTCTATGCCCCGCACCCGACGCCGGAAGAGCGTCCCGGCCGACGCGCCGGGGTGCGCGCCGCCTTCTATGGTCGCTCATCGGGGGCGGGGGGCGGGGGCGCTTCTCCGGAGGGGCTGTGCCCGGTGGGCGGCGGCGCTCATACGGCCCGCATGCCCGCCGGGAACGGAGCCGCCGCATGTCCGCCGGGAACGGAGCCGCCACCCTCGTACGTTTTTCCGGCGATCGGCTTGTTGGAGGGCGTGCTGAGGGCTGTGGGGGTCAGCTATGGCGGTGTGGGCCATGTCGTTTCCGGCGCTGGTGTGTCTGCTGGGGCTGTTCGCCCTGGTGGAGAGCGGGTGGCGGTGGTTTACGGGGCTGGGCTTGATTCCGTGGGTGCGGCGGCGGGCGGGGCGGTCGTTGTCGAATACGGCCTTCGATGAGCTGACGGCCGTCGTGAACGGGAACAAGACGGCGGAGCTGGAGCAGCGCCGGGTGGAACTGCTGCGACGGGACGACGAGAGCGATGGGGCGCCGCCCCGGTCCAGCATCGACCTGGCCAACGGCACGGCGTTCATCGTGGTGCCGGAGGCAGGTGGGGGCGGAGGGGGTAGTAGGGGTAGTGGGGGCATAGGGGGTAGTGGGGGTGGCTGAAGCGGACGTTGCCGCTGTGCGGGGCGTCAGGTTCCGGAGTTTCCGAGTGCTGCCTTGCGCAGGGAGCGTTCCGCGATGCGGGCGGCCGTCGACGCCGGGAGCAGGCGGCCGAAGACGAAGGTCTGGAACGTGTTGAGGCGGCCGTCGACGATCGCCGGGCCCCGGCCGCGCAGGGCGGACATGACGGTGTCCGCGACGGCGTCGGGGGCACGCTTGCCCGGCACGCGCCGGGTGTTCATCGCGGTGTCGGTCGGACCGGGGCTGACCGCCACCACCCGCACCCCCGTCGCCCTCGTCTCGGCCCACACGGCCTGGGTGAAGGACAGCACGAACGCCTTCGAGGCCGCGTAGGCGGCGACGTACGGAGCGGGCGCGTACGCACCGGTGCTCGCGATGTTGACGATCGTCCCCCTGCCCCGCGCGACCATGGCGGGCAGGAGGAGAGCCGTCAGCTCCGCCACCGCACCGGCATTGAGGTCGACCAGGCCCCGTACCCGTGCGGGATCGCTGTCGGCGACCGGCCCCATGAGGCTGGCGCCGGCATTGTTGACCAGCACCTCGACCTCGGTTCCCGCGCCCGCCAGCCACTCGGCCAGCCGGGAGGGGGCGCCCTGGTGCGACAGGTCCAGCGCGAGCGTCGACACCTGGACCCCGTACTCGGCGCGCAGCCGCTCGGCCGCCGCCTCCAGGCGCGTACCGTCCCGTGCGACCAGGGCCAGGTTCATGCCCTCCGCGGCCAGCCGCTCGGTGATCGCGGCCCCGATACCGGTCGCGGCGCCGGTCACGACCGCAGTTCCCCGCCTGGTCTCGTCTTTTCTCTTCATGTCCGGAACGGTAAACTTTGACATTAACGTCAATGTCAACCATGACTCGGAGGAAGAGGCGGCGGCATGCGCATCGGAGAACTCGGCAAAGCCACCGGGACCAGCCCCCGCTCCCTCCGCTACTACGAGGACCAAGGGCTGCTCTCCAGCGACCGCCGCCCCAACGGGTACCGGGAATACGGTGAGGAAGCCGTGCGCCAGGTCGCCTTCATCCAGGACCTCTACCGTGCGGGACTGCCCTCCCAGATCATCCGGGACATCCTTCCCTGCACCGCGTCGACACCGCCGCCCGCAGGCGAGTGCACCCAACTCCTGGCCCGCGTCCGGGAGGTCCGCGACGAACTCGCCCGCCAGGAGCAGCAGATCGCCCAGCGCCGCGAGATGCTCGACCGGTACCTGGCGGGGACGGAGACCCCCGCCGGTCTTGACGGCCCGTCCCGCTGCTCCGCTTGAGGGCAGGTTCTGTTCTTACGTTTCGGCGATGGGGGCTGGGGTGGAGGCGAGGCGCTTTTCGAACCAGTGGTGGGCGTAGGGCTCGTCGTTGAAGGCGGGGACCTCCGCGTACCCGCTGCTGCGGTAGAGGCGGGTGGCCGCCTCCAGCGCCTTGTTGGTGTCGAGCCGTATGCGGTCGCTGCCGTGCCGGACGGCACGTTCCTCCAGTTCGGAGAGGATGCGCCGGGCGAGGCCGAGCCCTCGGGCACCGGGGTCGACCCACACCCGCTTGATCTCGGCGGGCGCGCCGCCCGGCAGTTTGAGCCCGCCGCCCGGCAGCTTGAGCCCGCCGCAGCCCACCGGCTCCCCGTGCAGCCGGGCGACGAGGAACAGGCCGCGCGGGGCGCGCAGTTCGCCTGGGTCGGGGAGCAGGCTGTTCGCGGGGTCGAAGCCGCCGTCGAAGAGTTCGCGCAGTTCGGCGGCGTACGAACGTAGGCACTGCTCGGCGTCCGGGTGGCCGGGGTCGAGCACTTCCAAGGAGACCACCGAGGCGGTCAGCAGCCGTTCGACCTCCGCCATGGCCGAGGTCAGCCGGTCCCGCTGCCGGGCGTCGAGCGGGCCGAGGAGTGACGCGGCGAGCGCGTCGCTGCGGTCGTCGAGCAGCGCCCGCTCCGCGCGCCCGGCCTCGGTCAGCCGTACGGTGCGTACCCGCCGGTCACGCGGGTGGGACTCGACGGCTACGAGACCGTCGCGCTCCAGGGCCCGTAGCAGCCGGCTCACGTAACCGGAGTCGAGGCCGAGCCGGTCTCGTACGCTCCGGACGTCGTGCGTGCCCTCGTCGCCGAGCCGATCGCCGATCTCCCAGAGCAGCCGGGCCTGCCCGTAGGGGCGCGTACCGCCGAGGTAGCGGTCATGCAGTACGCCTACGCGCTCGGCGACTGTGCGATTGAAGCGCCGGACCTGCTCGACCTGCTCCATCTGCTCTGCCTGCTCCGTGGTCATTCTCTGACTTTAGTCAGAGGACGAGGGACGGTACATGGCGCAGGTGGGGGAGGGAGGGTCGGCCCGACCGTGAGCCCATTTTAATACCGGTATAGTTTGACCGGGATAGTTATTGGAAGCAGCGTGCGAGAGGCCCCCATGATTGAGATCCTGAACCGCCCCCAACTCGACCGGGCGCGGGAGACCGGCGCGCTGGTCGGCCACATCCTCCAGACCTTGAAGGGCCGCAGCGCGGTCGGCGTGAACCTCCTGGACATCGACCAGTGGGCCAAGGAGATGATCACGGAGGCGGGGGCGCAGTCCTGCTACGTCGACTACGCGCCCTCCTTCGGGCGAGGCCCGTTCGGCCACTACATCTGTACGGCCGTCAACGACGCGGTACTCCACGGGCTGCCCCACAACTACGCGCTGGCCGACGGCGATCTGCTGACCCTCGACCTGGCCGTCTCCCTGCGCGGGGTGGCCGCGGACGCCGCCATCAGCTTCGTCGTGGGCGAGGCCGGGCCCGCGGAGAGCGTCGCGATGATCGAGACCACCGAACGCGCGCTCGCCGCCGGGATCGCCGCCGCCGGGCCGGGGGCGCGCATCGGGGACCTCTCCCACGCCATCGGCACGGTTCTCGGGGAGGCCGGCTACCAGATCAACACCGAGTTCGGCGGCCACGGCATCGGCTCGACCATGCACCAGGACCCGCACATCTCGAACACCGGTCGGCCCGGCCGCGGTTACAAGCTCCGCCCCGGACTGCTGCTCGCCCTGGAGCCCTGGATCATGGCCGACACCGCCACGCTCGTCACCGACGCCGACGGCTGGACGCTGCGCAGCGCGACGGGCTGCCGGACCGCGCACACCGAGCACACCATCGCCATCACCGACGACGGGGCCGAAATCCTCACGCTGCCGGGACGGTGGGCGCGGCCGTAGGGCTCTTCGCCGGGTCAGCGCTCCGCGTGGAGGTGCTCCGCGCGGAGGTCCAGCATGTAGAAGACCTTGTCGAAGCGGAGTTCTCCGACGGCTACGAAGGCGGGCAGCCGGCCGTACTCGCTGAAGCCGAGCGACCGGTAGAGGCGCAGGGCATTGGCGTTGTCGCCACGGGCGTCCAGGGTCAGGACCTCGATACGCGCTTGTTCGGCGTCGGCGATCAGGCCGGCGGTCAACGCCCGGCCAATGCCGCGGCCGTGGGCGCCGGCATCCACCGCGATCTTCTCCAGGTCGGCGTGCGGGCGGTGGGTCGGCCGCGCGTAGCGGAGCCAGTACCCCAGACCGGCCAGTTGGCGGTTGACGTAGGCGGCGCGCAGGGACGCGTCGCCGGCGCGCGCGGAGGCGACGACGTCGTCGAGGAGCGTTGACACCTCCTTGAGAGCGGGTGGCTCAACCCACCCGAGCGCGGCACCACCGGCCACCAGGTCCGCCAGAATCCGGTGGGCCGATGAAACGAACCGGGCCCAGAGGTCCGGATCGGACGCCAGCTCCACCGCGTTGAGGAGGACGGTCTCGTCGCCGTCGTCGCCGCCGGTTCCGTTGCCCGTCATGGCCGTGTCCATGGCGGGCAGCCTAGCTGGGGTGTTCTTGGAGGCGTACGCGCCGGAGGCGGGCGAGACCGGTGGTTGCGGGGGTGGGGGCTGCGGGGGCGTGGAGAGTGAGGAGGGGGTGGGACCAGAGGGACTGCCAGATCAGGAAGTAGCAGATGCGGCAGGCGTGGAGGGGGAGTCGGTCGCCGCCCCAGGGGCCTATGTCCTCGCCGGTGTCGGCGACTTCGCTCTCGGCGTCGCCGCACCGATGGCAGTGGCCCTTCGCCCAAGTCGCTTGTGCCCAGAGGGCTTCCGGGGTCATGAGGTGCGCCGTCCGGACGTTTGGCGGGGTGGGCGCTGACGGTGATAGTCCAACAGCACGTCCACGCACTTCCGGCACCAGCACACCGGCACTTCGCACCCTTTGCCGAGGATGACGGCCCCTTCCAGGGCCCGGGCCTCTTGGGGGAGGGGGCGGTGGCACATGTAGCAGTGAGCCGTCTTCGTCTCGGGCTCGGGCTCGGGCTCGGCCTTGGGCTCGGGCTCGGCGGTCATAGGAACGGGCCGTTCTGGGCGCGCTGGACCTCGTACCGCACGCCGTCGTCGAGGTTCTTCGACGCGTGGCCGTCGAGCTCTACGCGCCTCCCGCCGCAGCGACTCCGCAGGTCCAGCACGCGGTAGTACGCGCCGTCGACGTTGAGCCAATCGCCGAGCCGGATCGTCCGGGCGACGACCGCTACGGGCCTGAACACCGCGCTGTACCTACGCTTGGCATGCACGTGGGTACCTCAGCTTCGCCCAGATGACCTTCCCGTTCGGTACGGGCCTCACTCCGACGCCATCCGCGAAGCTCTGCACGCAGTGCAGGCCCCGGCCGTGTTCGGACAGCTTCCGCAGGTCCAGGTGCTGGTCCAGGTCCAGGCCCAGGTGCCGACCCGCCGAGTCTGCCTCTGCCTTTGCCTCGGGGAAGACCACCAGCACTGGGGAGAAGTCCCGTACCTCGATCACGATCGCGTCGGGGCGACGGCGCATGCCCAGGCGGAAGCGCCTGTCGCCTGTGTGCTTGACGTTGCACACGAGTTCCGTGGTGACGAGGCGGGCGTCGTCGACGCGTTCTTCGAGTCCCCAGAGGTGAATCTGGGCCGTGACCAATTGCCTGATGCGAGGGAGGTGGTGCGGGTCGTACTTCAGAGCCCAACTCCTTATGGCTCGTTGTGACTTCACGTGTGCCGCCGATGTGTCGGTGATCGTCATTGCCATGGTTGGCTGCCGCCTCACTGCTCGCTCACGCTGCCGGTGGGGGTGATCCGTTGGGGAGGTGGGGTCCCGGATTCCTTGGATGAGTGCAGCGCCGGGGCTCCATTTGCTCGTCAACTCCACGCATGTGGATGGCAGTTGACGGTTCTGTGGCGCACCGGACAGCCAGTCAGCGGTTGTTCTGGTGCGACATCTCACACGATGGACCTAACTGTGCGCGTGCCGCAACTCATTCGGCTGCAAAATGCAGCACTGTCCCTCTAGCGGGTGACTTTGCCGCTGACGATCAGGGAGGATGCGGTGTGTGCCGCACTGGGCGGGGCAGGGGGCAACCCGAGGAGGCAGATGTGGGTCAGCCAGCACTCCGGACGGCTCGTCGACGCAGGCTGGGGGCCGAGCTGAAGGCGCGCCGAGAGGCGGCGAAGGTAACCCCACAAGCTGCCGCGAAGGCGATCCACGGCGACAACTCAAAGATCTCCAGGGTCGAAAACGGCCGTCACCGTGTGACCAGGCTTGAGCTGGAGACGTTGCTGAACCTCTACGGCGTGAAGGACGACAAGCTGCGTGAGTGGCTGATCGCGCTCTCCGCCGAAGGGCGTAAGCGGAGTTGGTGGCGGCAGCACAGTGATGCCCTGCCTGACGCCTTCAAGGAACTCTTGATGCTGGAGTCGGACGCGGCAAGGATCGCGGCCTATCAATCCGAGGTTGTGCCAGGACTCCTCCAGACGAAAGAGTATGCGACCGCCGTAATCAGCGGAGCAGCCAGTCAACTAACGAAAGAGGAAGTTGAGTTCTACGTCAACCTGCGGATTGAACGGCACGCCATTTTCCAGCGGGAGAATCCGCCGCGATACCTATGCATCGTGCAGGAGGGCGTCCTGCGGCAGGCTGTGGGAGGTTCGAGGGTGATGGCGGCGCAGCTGCGACACTTGATTGACTTGAGCCACCCGCCTGAGATGACCATTCAGGTGATCCCCTTCTCGCAGGGGGCCTCCACGGCTACCGGAGGATCTTTCGTTCTTTACTCCTACCCGGACCCCATGGACCTGGACATTGTCCAGGTCGAGTACCTCGATGGTGCCCTGTATCTGGAGGAGGACAAGACCGTCGAGAAGTACCGCAATTCCTTGGAAGGCCTGCGTGCGTCGGCGCTATCGTCACGACAAACCATCGAGCTGATCTCGTCGATCGCACGCGACTTTGACGAGTGAAGAGGAGTCGCCCTGTGATCCGGAATGATCTGCCAAAGGATCGATGGAAGAAGTCCTCCTACAGCGGAGACCAAGGGCCGACCTGCATCGAGACTCAGCCCACTGACGACGGTCTGGTTGCCGTGGGAGACAGTAAGAATCGCGCCCTGGGCGCGTTCGTCTTCCCGCCTGCGGCGTGGGCGGAGTTTGTTGGTGCTGTGAAGCGTGGCGACTTCGGCGACATGTGACGAGTCCGCAACGCGGGTCCGGGCCAGATGCGTTGGGCGAAGAGACAGAGAGGGTCCTCTCATGATGCGGCACAACCTCCCCGAGAAGAGCTGGGCCAAGTCGTCCTACAGCGGCTCGCAGCAGTCCGATTGCGTTGAGACGCAGTGCACCGCCGACGGCCTGGTTGCCGTGGGGGACGGCAAGGCGCACGCCTTGGGTGCGTTCGTCTTCTCGCCTGCGGCGTGGGCGGAGTTCGTTGGTGCTGTGAAGCGTGGCGAGTTCGGCGACGTGTAGCGGGCCCGTAATGCGGGGAAGCCGTCGCCGGTCACATTGAGTTTATCGTCGCGGTACGCCGTTGGTATGTGGTACGCGCAGGGTGGTGGTCTCTCGGCCGGGCGTTGGCGTTCGCCTCCGCGAAAGCGGCGAGCCTGAAGCGGTCGGCACCGTGACGGCGTCGAGCTCCGGACCTTCATCCGTGCTGTTCGCACGGGAGCCTTCACTCACTGTTGCTGAGCCACGGGGCCGGAGCGGGTGGTGCGGTACCCCCGAGTGGGGATGGAGGCTGCTGCCGCGTGGGGCGGTATTCGGTGTGGGTGGGTGCGGGTTTCGTCTCGGACCCTTCGGGTCC
>NZ_JBHVHQ010000077.1:0-17491 GCF_042800135.1 Streptomyces sp. NPDC057654
CACCCCCCAGGTCATGGGTTCGACAGGGGGCAACAGTCATGCCGGGCCCGGAGGCCAGCGGCCCCATTGCAGGACCGCGAAAAACATAACGGGGCCGGGCACTCGTCCAGCACGGTCGACTCCGCGCGGAGATCCGTTCGGTGAGCATCCGGCCCGCCAGCCGGCCGGAACGGTGATAGCGCGCGGGGACCTCGTGGAGGATGCCGTCCAGCTCGATCAGCACGGTGCGGTCTTCCGGCTGGGCCGCGGCCTTCTCGCATGGGCACGGCTCGTCGTACGCGCTGCCGTCGCTGTAGTTCGGCCGTTCGGAGCGGTGTCACTGGAAACCCTCCTCGCAGACGCGGAGGGTGCGGCATGGGCAGTTCGGGCAGTTGGCTGGCGACGGGCGCACGTAGTTCGGCCCGAAGCGCTCATGGAAGGGGGAGTCGTCGCTCATCCATGTTGGTCCTTTCCGGTTCGAGGGAGGGGGTCGGTGGTTCGTGGTGTGGAGTCACCAGAGGCTCAGGGGACGCCCCGCGGCGATCACGGTCTGAACCCGGAGGGCGATCTCCGCCTCGGACTCGCCGTCCGCGCGCCCGGCCCGTATCGCGGTGCCGATCGCCCGCGAGCGGCCGGCGGGCCCGTGCAGATCAGCCAGTGGGCTGCCAGGGTCCCGGCGTCGGGCCAGCCACTCGGCCCGGTTCTGTTTCGGCGTTCCGAGGCGAAGGTGCGCCGGCTGCTGGCACGGGTGGTTGTCACAGGTGTGGCAGACGGTGGGGCTGGCGATGCCCCGGCCCAACAGCGGACGGCGTCGTACGCGAGGGGCTGTTTCCCGCTCGGAGCGGGAGGCGGCCTCTGTGGGATCTGTGGGTCCAGGTCCCACAGAGGAGTGCTCCAACAGTCATTTCCTGTTGGGGAGTTGGCGACTGCTGGGGCCTCATCGGGGCTCCTGTGCAACACCGCCGTGTTGCACGTGCAACACGCAAAACACCCCCCTGACCACGTTCTCGCAGGTCAGAGGGGTGTTACTGGCGGTAGCGGTGGGATTTGAACCCACGGAGGAGTTGCCCCCTCACGCGCTTTCGAGGCGCGCTCCTTCGGCCGCTCGGACACGCTACCGAGATGAAGCTTAGCGGACGGTGGGCCGTGGGCCGAAATCGGTTACCCGGTGGGGGTACGGGGAGGGGTCAGCGGGTGCGGAAGAAGGTGGTGAGGAGGGCGGCGCAGTCGGGGGCGAGGACGCCGGGGATCACCTCGGGGCGGTGGTTGAGGCGGCGGTCGCGTACGACGTCCCAGAGGGAGCCGGCCGCGCCCGCCTTCTCGTCCAGGGCGCCGTAGACCACGCGCTCCAGGCGGGACAGGACGATCGCGCCCGCGCACATCGTGCACGGTTCCAGCGTCACCACCAGCGTGCAGCCCGTCAGCCGCCACTCGCCCACCGCCCGCGCCGCCTCCCGCACCGCCAGCACCTCCGCGTGCGCCGTCGGGTCGCCCGTCGCCTCGCGTTCGTTGCGGCCGCGGCCGATCACCGACCCGTCCGGGCCCAGCACGACCGCCCCCACCGGCACGTCGCCCGTCTCCGGCGCCCGTACCGCCTCCGCCAGCGCCAGCCGCATCGCGGCACGCCAAGGTGCCCGGACCGGGTCGTGGTCCGGGGCGTTGTCGGCTTCCGAGGGGGACGCGGCGGGGGGCGGGCTGGGGTCGGGTGCGGTGGTCATGCCACCAGTGTGGGCGACATTCGCCCTACGGCCGTCAGCGCACCGCCTCCAGCACCTCCGTGCACCCCAGCATGTCCGCGATCTCGCCGAGCGCGTCGTCGCTGAGGGACTTCAGCCGCCGCTCCGGCATGCCGAGGTCCGCGAGGATCTCGCCCTCGCCGAGCGGGCCCGCCGGCACCGGCTCGTCGGCGGCCGCGGCGTCGTCCTCGTCGTCCGTCTCCGGCTCCCCGTCCTCCGTGCCGTCGAGGTCCACGAGGCTGTCGAGGTCGTCCACTTCGTCGTCGCGGCCGAGCAGCTCATCGGCGAGCATCGCGCCGTACGAACTGCGGGTCGCCGCGGCGGCGTCCGAGAGGTACACGCGCGGGTCCTCCTCGCCGTCCACACGCACGACGGCGAACCACGCGTCCTCCTGTTCGATGTACACGAGGACCGTGTCATCGTCCACTGCCGACTCACGGGCCAGGTCGGCCAGATCGGACAGCGTCTCCACGTTGTCGAGCTCTGTGTCGCTCGCTTGCCACCCGTCTTCGGTGCGCGCGAGCAGTGCGGCGAAGTACACCGTGACTCTCCCACTGGTCATAGGCGGTGCCGGCTGGGCGGGAAACGCACCCCGCCCACTCGGAATCGTGGCAGAAAGCGACGCGTTGCGAGAGGTCTTCCGCGCTGCGTCGTGCAGTAGTCCGAAGAGATGTCGCTCACGCTCCGCCCATACGGACCTGTCGACCGGTCCTTTCGGGGCACCCTTCGCTCACCAACGGAACGTACGCATCCGCATCTGCTGGCGCATTCGCGCCGCCCTCGCCCGGCGTGGCTGCACCCGGTCCCGCAGCTCCTTCGCCTCATTCAGCTCACGGAGAAACTGCGCCCGTCTGCGTCGCCGGTCCGCTTCCGGCTCGGGAGATTCTTGGGATCCGGGGGATCCGGGGGATCCGGGGGATCCGGGGGATTCGTGGGCTTCCGGTGCGTGGGTCTCCGGCGGGAAATCTGTGGGGTTCTCGGGGTTCTCGGAGTTCTCCGTCGGGGAGTGGGGCTCTTCCGCACCGCTCCCATTGCCGCTCCCGTTTCCCCTGCGTCCGCCGCCCCGCCGGTCTTCCCGGCGTCGTCCATCCAGCCGTCCATCCGGCCGTTCGTCTCGGTCAGCCATGGGACACACCACCTCGGGCCGAGGTTCCCGCCCGGTGCGACCAACCGGGCCTACGTGGCCACACTCGCCTTTCCCGCTCGCTTTCCCCTCTTCCCTCCCCTTCCCCGGTTCTCCCTCGCCCGTTCTCTCGTCTCCTCTTGTCTCTTCTCGTCTCTCTTCTCGTCCTCTCGCAATTTTTCCCCCGATCGGCCTGTTGATGCCAGCGCAGCCGACCCTGACCAGGGAGCGACGCCCCCTCCCGCCTCGGTTACTGTCGATGTCATGCGGATTCACGTCGTCGACCACCCCCTGGTCGCGCACAAACTCACCACGCTGCGCGACAAGCGCACCGATTCCCCCACCTTCCGGCGCCTCGCCGACGAGCTGGTCACACTGCTCGCCTACGAGGCGACCCGTGACGTGCGCACCGAACAGGTCGACATCGAGTCCCCGGTGGTTGCGACCACCGGCGTCAAGCTCTCCAGCCCGAAGCCCCTCGTGGTGCCGATCCTGCGCGCCGGGCTCGGCATGCTCGACGGGATGGTCCGGCTGCTGCCCACCGCCGAGGTCGGTTTCCTGGGCATGATCCGCAACGAGGAGACGCTCCAGGCGTCCACGTACGCCACCCGGATGCCCGAGGACCTCTCCGGCCGGCAGGTGTACGTACTCGACCCCATGCTCGCCACCGGCGGCACGCTCGTCGCGGCGATCAAGGAACTGATCTCGCGCGGCGCCGATGACGTCACCGCCATCTGTCTGCTGGCCGCGCCCGAGGGCGTCGAGGTCATGGAGCGGGAGCTCGCGGGCACCCCGGTCACCGTCGTCACCGCCTCCGTGGACCAGCGCCTCGACGACTCCGGCTACATCGTCCCCGGCCTGGGCGACGCGGGCGACCGGATGTACGGGACCGCCGGTTAGTCGTACGGACCGTACGCACACGGAACGTACGGACACGTACGCGCACGAGTCGACGACTGGGGCCGTTCACCGTTCATCGGTGAGCGGCCCCACTCGCGTCCCACTCGCGTCCCGCCCGCCTCCCCAGCCCGTGCGAAACGCACGTACGCTCCCCATATGCGGATCATGGTCGTGACAGCCGGATCGCGGGGCGACGTCGCCCCCTATACCGGGCTCGCCAGGCGGTTGAGCGAGGCAGGCCACCACGTGGCCTTCGCCACGCATCACACCTTCACGGACATGGTGCGGGCCGGCGGCTTCGAAGTGCGTACGTTGCCCGGTGACCCGCAGGAGCTGATCCGGGCCCGTACCGAGGGCCGGTCGGAGGCGGAGAAGAAGCGGGTCACCGCCGAATTCCTGAGCAACCTCGGCGAAGGGGTCGCCGAAGCCGCCGAACAGGGCACCGACGTGATCCTTTCGAGCCTTGGCCAGGCGCCCCTGAGCTGCCTGGTGGCCGAGGGGCTGGGCCTGCCCAGCATGGGCGTCTACCTCGCACCGGCCGTACCGAACGACGCCTTCGCCCTGCCGGGCTCCGACGTTCCCGCCGGCCCCGGCACCCCCCTGAGCAACCGGGCCGCGGGCGAGCGGACGCTCGACCGGGCCCACGGCCTCTACGCCGAGGTCCTGCCGCGCCTGGCCCGCCGGCTCCGGCTGCCCGAGGCCGCTGTCGGCACCGCGTGGCGGCGCTGGCAGGGCAAGGAAGGGTGGCCCATCAGCCATGGCGTGAGCCCGGCCGTCCTGCCGCGCCCCGCCGACTGGCCGCCCGAGGTCGACATGGCCGGCTACTGGTGGCCCGAGCCCCCTTCCGCAGATGTCTCCTCCCTCACCCCCGCCTGGCAGCCCCCCGAGGAACTGCTCTCCTTCCTGGCCGCCGGCCCGCCGCCCGTCTTCCTCGGCTTCGGCAGCATGGCCCCCGGCCTCGGCGAACGGCTCGGCCCCCTGATCGTGGACGCCGTGCGCCGGGCGGGCACGCGCGCGGTCGTCCAGGCCGGCTGGGCCGGTCTGGACGTGGCCGGGGACCAGGTGCTCACCGTCGGGGACGTACCGCACGACTGGCTCTTCCCCCGGATGGCGGCCGTGGTCCACCACGCGGGCGCGGGCACCACGGGGGCGGGGCTACGGGCCGGGGCGCCGACCGTCGCGGTCCCGGTCATGGCCGACCAGCCGTTCTGGGCCTCACGCGTGTACGAACTGGGGGCCGGCCCCGCCCCCGTACCCTTCGGCGAGCTGAGCGCCGAGCGCCTGGGCGAGGCGATCCGGGCCGCCGTCGAGGAGCCGGGCTACCGCCGCCGCGCCGCCGAACTGGCGCGCCTGATCGGCATGGACGACGGCGCGGAGCGGGTACTGCGGCGGGTCGAGGCCATCACGACCGCCTGACCTGCCAGGCGTATCAGCTCCCCATCAGCACTTCTTCATCAGCACTTCTGCATCAGCGATTCTTCGTCAGCACTTCTTCGCCCCCGAAGGCGTCGGCTGGGGCTTGGACAGAGCCGCCAAGCCGTCGTCGGCGTCCTTCTTCGGGGTCAGGTTCTTGAACTCCGAGCCGATGATCAGGTCGACGTCCCCGCCCTTGCGGCCGTCGCTCTTGACCTGCGCGCCCGCCAGCTGGGTGCCCAGCACCTTCAGCGAACCCTCGGCCGCCGCGGGCGCCCCCAGGAGCAGCCCGCTGCTCTTGACCTTCTTGTCGTACTCGGCGCTGGCGTTGCCCACCTTCCCGACCTTGAACCCGCGGCTCTTCAGCTCGTCCGCCGTCGTCTTGGCGAGGCCGCCGCGCGGTGTCGCGTTGAGGACGTTGACGGTGATCTCGCCGGGCTTGGGCAGCGTGACCGGGCGGGCGCGGGGGCGGTCGCCGCTCTTCGCGCAGCCGTCGCTCCTGCCCTGCTTGTCCTGGGCGGCCTGCGCCGTACTGTTCCCGCCGGTGAAGACGTCGATGAGCTGCACAGTCCCCCACCCGACGAGGCCCAGCGCGACGACCGCGCCCACCACGGCGAGAGCGATCCTGCGGCGGTTTCGTGGGCGGCGCATATGCGGGTAGCGATTGCCCGTGATGCGGTACTTTCCGCCCATGCCGGGAGGGGTGAGCATGCTCATGGCCGCAGCGTAGTGCGGCCCGATACCGATGCCTACTAAATGATCAACGGGTTGCGTACAGCCCAACCCGAAAGGGTCAATTCCGGCCTGATCCGTAAGCGTTCGATCGGTGAGCGGTCGGAAGCCTCAGCCGAGTTCCAGCACGCGGGCGTGCAGCACCTGACGCTGCTGGAGCGCCGCGCGCACCGCGCGGTGCAGCCCGTCCTCCAGATACAGGTCGCCCTGCCACTTCACGACGTGGGCGAACAGGTCGCCGTAGAACGTCGAGTCCTCCGCGAGGAGCGTTTCCAGATCCAGCTGGCCCTTGGTGGTCACGAGCTGGTCGAGGCGTACCGGGCGAGGAGCGACATCCGCCCACTGGCGGGTGCTCTCCCGGCCGTGGTCGGGGTACGGCCGCCCGTTTCCGATGCGCTTGAAGATCACACGGAAAGCCTACCGGGCGAGCGGCTCCCGGCGCAGCCATGGCGCAAGAGTGCGAAGGCGACAATCAGCCGCATATCAGGAGCGATGCATGGGTGGGGAGGTGCGTCTGAGAGCCCCGGACCGTTATCGAGGGGCCGACGTCCGTCAATCGTGCCCCCACGCCCGCGAACCCTGCCCCGCCGGACGCCCTCTTCTCTGCCCCGCGGGTGTTATGCACAGGCTGTGGACAGCGGGGGGCGTGCCGGGGTCTGTGTCACGACTTCTTGTCAGCCGCGGCCGCCGCCTGCTTCGCCTCCTGCTTGAGGGCCTGCTTATGGGCGCGCACCTTGCTCAGCGTCTCGGGCCCCGTGATGTCGGCGGCCGAGCGGTACGCGCCCTCCTCGCCGTACGCGCCCGCCGCCGCCCGCCAGCCCCGCGGCCGTACGCCGAGCTGCTTGCCCAGCAGGGCCAGGAAGATCTGCGCCTTCTGCTTGCCGAAGCCGGGCAGTTCGTTCAGCCGCTTGAGCACCTCCTTGCCGCTGTCGGCCCCGCGCCATACCGCCGCCGCGTCGCCGTCGTAGTGGTCGACCAGGTACTGGCAGAGCTGCTGCACGCGCTTGGCCATGGAACCGGGGTAGCGGTGCACGGCGGGCTTGGCCTTCAGCAGTTCGGCGAACGCGTCCGGGTCGTACGCGGCGATCTCATGGGCGTCCAGGTCGTCGCCGCCCATCCGCTGCGCGATGGTCAGCGGCCCGGAGAAGGCCCATTCCATCGGGATCTGCTGGTCGAGCAGCATCCCGACGAGGGCCGCCAGCGGGCTGCGGCCGAGCAGGTCGTCGGCCTCGGGGTGCTGGGCGATCCGGAGGGTGATGTCCATGTCCATGTCCATGGGAATGGCCAGGGCCGCGTATCCGGGAGTCGGAGTCGCTTCCCTGCCTCCTTTCAGATGCTTTGCCCCAGTTTGCACGAAGCTCCGCCTATGCAAGCCCAAGCCCAAGCCCAAGACCTATCCGCCGACCGGACGCCCGTCGGCCTGCCGCTGCTGCTTCTTCTCGTACACCTCCACCCGCCGCCCCCCTGTGACCGTGTCGCTGAGCCGTACGAAGTGGTCGGCGAGCGTGCCGCGCTTGGCGACGTCGCGGCGTGCCGCGCCGGAGGACGGCTTGGCGTCGCTGATCAGCACTATCCGGGACGACTTCAGAATGGCCGCCCGTATGTGCGCGGGGCTGCCCTCCTCGCCCTTGAGAGTGCGCGACTGGAGCGGGGTCTCGGTGAGGGCGAGGTCCTTGAGGCCGCGGAAGCGTTCGGGCGAGACCAGGGCCGTGTCGCGGCGGGCCGCCGGTATGAACAGGACGCCGTCGCCCGGCCGGGCCACCGCCGAGACCGCCTCTGCCGGTGCGAACACGTCGTCGACGCGGCTCGTCGACGCGCGCAGCCCCGTCTCCACGGGCAGCAGCGCGAGCACCGCGACCCCGCTCACGGCGGCGATCGGCGCCCAGGGCCGTACGCGCGGCCACCGCGCGTGCGCCGCCGTCGCGCCGACCCCCAGCAGCAGTCCGATCATCAGGGCCGCCCCGGTCTGCGCGAAGATCACGTACCGGTCCACGTACACCGGCTTGACCAGCGAGATCAGCACCAGCGCGGACTGCGGTACGAGCAGCAGCGGCAGCGCCACCGTGGCCGTCGTCGCCGGGCCGGAGCGCGGATGCGGCACGAAGGCGGCGCCCACGGCGACCACCGCCATGGCGAGCAGGCCGATCAGCGTCGCCGGGGTCGGCGGCTTTATCCAGGAGACCTGATCGGCCTGGGAGCGGCTGGCCAGGATCAGCGGCAGCGACCCGAGCACGACGACCGCGGCCGGCAGCGCCCAGGCGCGTACGGTGCGGCGCTCGCCCCGCCGCACCGCGAACGCCACGGTCACGGCGAAGGCCGGCAGCGCGAGCAGCGAGAACCAGTTCAGCAGCGCCGCCACCAGCAGCAGCCCCGCACAGCCCCACCAGTGCCGCCGCTGCCGCCGCTGAAGCGCGGTGACCAGCATCCACGTGGCCCCCGCGACGCACGCCGCGACCAGCGCGTACGAGCGTCCCTCCTGCTGGTACCGCTGGACCACGGGCAGCACGGCGAACGCGATCCCCGCCGCCACCCCCGCCCAGCACCCGGCGAGGCGGCGGCCGGTCGCCGCGGTGAGCCCGGCGGCAGCGGCCACGCCCAGGACCGACGGCAGCCGCAGGGTCAGCGTGCTGTCGCCGAATATCTCGAAGAGCGCGTGCATGAACAGGTAGTACAGGCCGTGCACGACGTCCGTCGTGCTGAGCATCCGCACGATGTCGGCGGCGGAACGGTGGGCCACCTGCCAGGTCGCCGCCTCGTCGCGCCACATGCTGTGCCCCCGGCCGACGCCCCACAGCCCGAGCGCGAGCGACAGCAGCGCGGGCACGGCGGGTACGAGCAGCCGCGCGACGGGGCCCGCCAGGACGGGACCGGCGAGGGGGCCGCGGCCCGGCGCGTGGGGCGCATGGTGCGTGGAGGCAGCAGCGAGTGCCGATGCGTCGGGAGAGGACATGGGAGAGGACTATACGCAGCGCGTATACGCACGGATGTGTGATGGGTGTACGTACGGGGCGACGTTACGTACGGGTCGCCGTACGGAAACTCCGCCCCGCGGAAATCTGGGGCGCGTTTCCTCAGGCCGCCGGAGCGTTGTCCCCGAGGTTCGCGATGCGCTGCCGTACGGCCTGGAGCGCGCCTTCCTTGCTGCCGGGCACGCGGGTGCGCAGGTCGATCAGTTCGGGGCCCAGCGCCCTTACGGCCCTCGGGTCGTCGACCTGCTGCCAGCAGTGGTGGGCGCGGTCGGCGGCGGCCTGGACCTCCGGGTGGGTCTCCGGCTGGCCGGCGTTCATGCGCTGCACGGCCGCGTGCATCCACAGCCCGCACGCCTTGGCGGGCTCCCCGGCCAGGCGCGCGAGGTCGGCTCGTACCTCGTTCCAGTGGATGACGTCGAGCGAGCCGGGGCCGTGGGCCCGCCAGGCCTCCTGCTCCCACGCGGCGGCCATCGCGGCGGCCTCGCTGTGCCGGCCGGCGTGGGCGGCTTCGAGTATGGCGGGATGCGGGTCGGGGTGGGGCTCGGGGCGGTGCTCGGGGTGGTGCTGAGGGAGCTGGGGCTCGGGGCGCGGGCGGGGGACCGGGTCGGGGGCCGGTCCGGAGACGGGTGCGGAGACGGGTGTGGAGGACGTCTCGGGCGAGGGCTCCGGGTGCGGCCGAGGAGCGGGCTCCGACTCCGGGGACGGAGCCGGGATGTCGAGCCGCTGCGCGGGGTCCGGCGCCGGCTCCCGCACGGGCTCCGGCTCCGGACCCTGCTCCGGACGCCGCGATATCGGCTCGGACGTGGACGAGGGCTTCGGCTTGGACCCGGACCCGGACCCGGACCCGGACTCGGGCTCGGACCCGGGCTCGGACCCGGGCTCGGACCCGGGCTCGGACCTGGCCCCGGATTCGGCCGGCTCCGGGGCCGCGTACGCGTGCGGGGCGCTGGACAGGAGGTACACCGACCCCGCGGCGAGCCCGGCCTGGTTCGCCGCCTCGTGGTGCAGCTGCTCCAACGGCGGCCGCTCGGGTCTCGTACGCAGCAGCGTGGCGAGGGCCTGGCTGTAGGCCGGCACCGGGCGGTCGCGGCGGCGGGCGGGCGGCGGGGCGACCGTGCCGTACAGCGCGTACGGGCCGGACAGGAAGCCCGGTTCGGCGTTCAGCCGCTGCCAGACGGCCTCGTCGGCGACCAGGTCCGCCAGGACGGTGGTGCTGCCCGGCGGCCGTTCGCGCAGTTCGGCCGTGAGCCAGTGCCAGGGCAGCGCGGTGTAGCGCACGGTGCTCGCGGTCGTACGGGCCAACGCGAGGTGCGGCAGCTGCTGTTTGCGGTCGAGCTGGAGATGGCCCGCCACGTAGAGCAGCAGCGGGCCGGGCGCGGCGGCGGCCGTCCGCAGGTGGGTGAGGACGGTGTTCGGGGCGTCGGGGCCGACGAGCTGGACGACGGACGCGAAGGGCGTGCCGAGCAGCACGGTGGGCGGCACGGCCGCGAGTTGGTGCAGCGCGCCGGTGGCGTCCATGGGCTGTTTCGAGGGTGGCACCGCGGCCATCAGCAGCCCGTACCCGTGCTCTTCGCTCCCGGCGCGGTCGTTCACCATGCGAGCACCGTATCCGTTCGACCCCGGTTGTCGGGTAGGACGGGGGTAATGGTTTGTTCGGCGCGAACCACCGAATTCCGGGGCGTACGGGCGCGGTAGCCGGGTTCGCGGCGGCTCGGCCGGCAGGTCCGTACGCCCTCACAGGCACATCGGTACGCCCCCGCAGGCACATCCGTACGCCCCCTGCCGGCTCAGCGGCCACGTCCGTACCAGCTCAGCCGCCGGTTCCGCCTGCCGCGCCGCCACCATCGACGGCACTCGCCGCGAGCCCGGCGAGCACCGTGCGCAGCCACTGATGGGCCGGGTCGGCGTCGACGCGCAGGTGCCAGGCCATGGCGATGGTGATCGGCGGCAGGGACAGCGGGATGTTCCAGACGACGAGCGGCATGAACCGCGCGGCGCGGGCGGCGAGCGCCGAGGGGACCAGGGCCAGCGCGTCGGTCTCCAGGGCGAGGAAGCAGGCCGCGCTGTGGGTGGGGACGGTCGCGAGGACGTCGCGGCGCAGGCCGAGTTCGCGCAGCCGGTCGTCCACGACGCTGTGGGCCCGGCCGCGGCGGGAGACCGTGATGTGCGGGACGGCGGCGAACCGGTCCACCGTCAGCGGCTCGCGCGCGTACGGCGCGTCGGCGCGGGCCGCCGCGACGTAGTGGTGATGCAGCAGGAACTCGCTGCGGACGTCGTGCGGCAGCTCCGGCATCGCGCCGATGTCGAGGTCGACGCGGTCGCGCAGGTCGGCGGGGTCCTCGTCGCCCTCGGGGAGGACGCGCAGCCGTACGCCGGGGGCCTCGCGCACGGCGTGCGCGGTCAGCGCGGAGCCGAGGACGACGGCCAGCCCGTCGTTGGTACGGATGGTGAACTCCCGCCGCATGGTGGCGATGTCGACCGGCCGCGGCGGCCGCAGCGCGGCCAGCGCCTGCCCCAGCGCCGCCTCGACCTGCGGCTGGAGCGCGCGGGCGCGCGGGGTGAGGACGAGGCTGCGCCCGGACGGTACGAGCAGCGGGTCGCCGACCACGCGGCGCAGCCGGCCCAGGGTGCGGCTCATCGCGGAGGCCGAGACGTTCATCTCCGCGGCGGCCGCGGTCACGCTGCTCTCGCGGAGCAGGGCGTCCAGGGCCGGGAGGAGATTCATGTCGGGTAGTTGCATGGGAAGCAATGGTAGGGAGCGGTACGCCGCCGACCAGCCCTCTTATTCATGCATGGCACGCAATGCTGGCTTGCTGATCCGGACCTTGTAGTTCATGGTCCTGGCTTTGACGATGGAGGGAATTCGAGAAAGCGACGGGACCTGATGATTCACGCACAGCATCGCAACACCGCTCTCCTGGTGGCGGGCTGCTTCTTCATGGAGAACCTGGACGGCACCATCGTGTCGACCGCGGCCCCCCGGATGGGGGCCTCGCTCGGCGTCGCGCCGACGGCGATCAGCCTGGTCATCACGGCCTATCTGCTGACGCTGGCCGTGCTGATACCGCTCAGCGGCTGGCTGAGCGCCCGGTTCGGGGCGCGGCGCGTCTTCCTGACGGCCATCACTGTCTTCACCCTCGCCTCGCTCGCCTGCGCCGTCGCCACCGACCTCGGCGTACTGGTCGCCATGCGCGTGCTCCAGGGCGCCGGCGGCGCGATGATGGTGCCGGTCGGCCGGCTGATCGTGGTGGCCAAGGCCGACAAGCCGGACCTCCCGCGCGTGATGGCGTACATCACCTGGCCCGGCCTGATCGCGCCCGTCATCGCGCCGCTGATCGGCGGGCTGATCACCACATACGCGAACTGGCGCTGGATGTTCTTGATAAACATCCCGCTCGGCGTCGTCGCCTTCGCCGTCGCCTGGCGGCTGATCGAGGCCGCGCCCGCGACGGCCGCCCCGCCGCGCCTCGACTGGCTGGGCGTCGTCCTGACCTCGACCGGGCTCGGCGCGCTGACCTGGACCGCCCATCTGCTGTCCGAGACCTCCGCGGGGAAGGGCTCGGTGCTGGTCACCGGTGCGGCGGCGGTGCTGCTGCTCGGCGCGGCCGTGTGGCATCTGCTGCGGAGCGAAAACCCGCTGGTGGATCTGAGCACCCTGAAGGTGAAGACGTTCCGGGCCGCGGTGTCGGGCGGCTCGACGTTCTGGATCGCCGTGGGCGCGGTGCCGTTCCTGCTGCCGCTGCTGTTCCAGGAGGCGCTGGGCTGGAGCGCCGTGAAGTCCGGTGTGGTGGTGCTGTTCGTGTTCATCGGGAACATCGGCATCAAGCCCGCGACGACGCCGCTCCTCAAGCGGTACGGCTTCCGCCCGCTGCTGCTGGCCGCCGGGTTCGGGCTCGGGGCCGCGATGGTGGCGTCGGCGTTCATCACCGGCGCGCTGCCGATCGCCGTGATCGCCGTCATCGCGCTGGTCAGCGGCGTGGCCCGGTCGCTGGGGCTGACCGCGTACTCCACCATCGCCTTCAGCGACATTCCGCAGGAGCGCCTGCGGCACGCCAATACGCTTCTGGCGACCGCCCAGCAGATGGGGGCGGGCCTCGGCGTGGCCGCCGCCACGGTCGCGCTGCGGGCCGGCGGCCCCATCGGCGACTGGCTGCCCGGCCGTACGACGGCGACCACCGCGTACGGCGTGGCGTTCTGCCTGCTGGCGCTGGTGTGCGTGGGCACGGTGGCGGGGGCGCTGCGGCTGCACCCTTCGGCGGGCGACGCGGTACGGGGGCCGGCGCAGGCTCGTACGGCGAAGTAGACCGTACGGGCGGTGGCTCGGCGGGCTCAGCAGAACCTGCGGGCCAGCCGGGCCTGGAGGGCGCACAGCGCGTGGAGGAGCAGCAGGCTGCCGGCCCAGACGGCGGCGCCGACCGCCGCGTGTGCGGCCCAGGCCCCGACCAGCGTGGGCCCGCCCCAGGCGGCGTTGAACATCGGGTCGGCGGTGAACAGGTGGCCGATGGCGGCGATGGCGTCGGGCCGCAGCGGATACAGGAATCCGAAGTAGACCGTGTAGGCGCAGAACGCGACCAGCAGGAAGGCCACCAGCGCGGGCAGCAGCGACAGCAGCGCGTACCCGAACACGCGACGCGCCTTCGGCCGCTGTGCTTTCTGAGCGCCCGCCGTCCCGGTCCCGGCCAGCGTCCGCTGCCGGCCCGCCGCCGCCCGAGCCGCGCCCACCAGGGAGGCCGGTGCCGCCACGGCGGCCAGCGGCAGCCAGAGCGCTCCGCGTACGAGGGGGCGTACGACCCAGCGGCGCGCGCCCGGCGCCATGCCGCGCGCAGGCCGACGGCCGGTGCCCGCCTCGCGGGCGGGGGATGCGGTCGGGGACTGGGTGACGACGGTCAAGGCTCGGCGCTCCTGGCGGTGTCTCGGCGGTATCGCTGCTGGTCAAGGACGTTTTCACGCTACGGCGCGAGGGCCCGGACGGGCGTCACACCGCGGTGGCGAATCCGAGGTGATACCCAGGTATGACGCGAGGGGCGTGACGTACCAGGCGTGACGTGCCAGGCCCTCGGAAATCAGATGCGGCTCGCGAGACGGCGTGCCTACAGTGGATGTATGTCTACGCCCCGCATTTCCTAGCTCAGGACACACGCTTCCCCGCCACCCGTGTGTCCTTTGAGCTTCTCGGAGCGTAATCCCATGATCACCGTTCGCGGTGTCGACGTCCGCGTCGGCGCCCGCCTTCTGCTGTCCGACGTTTCCTTCCACATCGCCCCCGGCGACCGCATCGGCCTGGTCGGCCGCAACGGCGCGGGCAAGACCACCCTGCTGGAGACCCTGGCCGGGCGCGCCCGGCCCGCCGCCGGGACCGTGACCAGCCTCGGCCGCCTCGGCTATCTGCCGCAGGACTCCCGCGCCGCCGACCCCGCCGCCACCGTCACCGACCGCATCCTGTCCGCGCGCGGCCTGGACCGCGCGGTACGGGCGCTGCGGGCCGCCGAGTCGGAGATGGGCGAGGCCGCCACGCCCGGCGCGGTGGAGCGGGGCATGAGCGCGTACGCCCGTGCCGAGGCCGAGTTCACGGCCCGGGGCGGGTACGCGGCCGAGGCCGAGGCGGCGCGCATCGCCGCCGGGGTGGGGCTGCCGAACCGCGCCATGCACCGGCCGGTCGGCGACCTCTCCGGCGGCCAGCGCCGCCGCGTCGAACTGGCCCGCATCCTCTTCGCCGACCACGACACGCTGCTGCTGGACGAGCCCACCAACCACCTCGACGCCGACTCGGTCGGCTGGCTCCGTACGTTCCTGACGGGCCATCGGGGCGGGTTCGTCGTGATCAGCCACGACGAGGGGCTGCTGGCCGACACCGTCAACCGGGTCTTCCACGTCGATCCGGGGCGCGCCGCGCTCGACGTGCACAACACCGGCTGGAGCGGCTATCTCGCCCAGCGCGCCGCCGACGAGCGGCGCCGCACCCGCGAGCGCGCGAACGCCGAACGCAAGGCGGCGGCGCTGCACACCCAGGCCGACAAGATGCGTTCGCACGTGTCGACGGCGGTCGCGGCGAAGAACATGGCGCGCCGCGCCGACCGGATGCTCGCCGGTCTCGAACCGGCCCGCCGCGCCGAGAAGACCGCCCGCATCCGGCTCCCCGAGCCCGCGCCGTGCGGCCGGCTGCCGCTCGCGGCGATCAGCCTGGCCAAGGCGTACGGCGACCAGCGGGTGCTCAGCGGCGTGGACCTGGCGCTGGACCGGGGCAGCCGGCTCGTCGTCCTCGGGTTCAACGGCGCGGGGAAGACCACCCTGCTGCGGCTGCTGGCCGGGCGCGAGGAGCCCGACTCGGGGCGCGTCGTGCCCGGACACGGGCTGCGGCTGGGCTACTTCGCGCAGGAGCACGACACGCTCGACCCGGCCCGTACGGTCCGCGAGAACCTCGCCGACGCCGCGCCGCACCTGACCGACGGCGAGGCCCGGCACGTACTCGGCTCGTTCCTCTTCACCGGGGACGACGCCGACAAGCCGGCGCGGGTGCTCTCCGGCGGCGAGAAGACCCGGCTGGCGCTGGCGGGGCTCGTCCACTCCGGCGCGAACGTGCTGCTCCTCGACGAGCCCACGAACAACCTCGACCCGGCCTCGCGCGGCGAGGTGCTGGCGGCGGTCGGCTCGTACCCCGGCGCGATCGTGATGGTCACGCACGACGAGGGCGCGATCGAGGCGCTGCGCCCGGACCGGGTGCTGCTGCTGCCGGACGGGACGGAGGACCTGTGGGGAGAGGAGTATGCGGGGCTGGTGTCGCTGGAGTGAGCGGACGGGCCTGTGCCGTCCTACGAACGCTTGCGGGCCTCGATGAGGAAGCGCGTGGTGGAGGCGGTGAAGGGGCCGTCTTCCTGGATCAGCCGGTGCAGTTCGAGCAGCCGGTCCCGGTATGCGGCGACGGTGAAGCCGGGGACCATCCAGATCACCTTGCGCAGGAAGTAGATGACCGCGCCGATGTCGTGGAACTCGGTCCGCAGGGACTCGCTGCGCAGCTCGACGACGTCCAGCCCAGCGGCTTCGGCCGCTCGGCGGGCGTCGTCGGGGTGGCGGGCGCGGCGGGTGTCCTCGGGCAGCGGCCCGAGGAAGTACTCGACGAGCTCGAAGACGCTGGCGGGGCCGACCTGCTGGGAGAAGTACGTGCCGCCGGGCCGCAGCACGCGGGCGATCTCCTCCCACCACACGGTGACGGGGTGCCGGCTGACGACGAGGTCGAAGGCTTCGTCGGCGAACGGCAGCGGCGGCTCGTCCTTGTCCGCGACGACGGCCGCGCCGCGCGGGTGGAGGAGGGCGGTCGCCTTGGCGACGTTCGGCGGCCAGGACTCCGTGGCCACCATCAGGGCGGGCAGCTCCGGCACTCCGGCGAGCACCTCGCCGCCGCCCGTCTGGACGTCGAGCGCGGCGCTCGCGCGCGCCAGGCGCTCGCCCATCGCGCGCTGGTACCCCCAGGAGGGGCGCTGCTCGGTGGCGCGGCCGTCGAGCCAGGAGAAGTCCCAGCCGTCGACGGATACGGAGTCGGCTTCGGCGACGAGTTCTTCGAAGGTGCGAGGCATAGATCTGAGCATCACAACAAAAGGGCAGATATGCCAACGAATTACCCGCCCTCCCTGGCGGGAGATGTCAGAGCTCGGCCGCCGCCCGTACGGTGTGCTGGAGCAGCAGCGCGGTGGTCACGGGCCCCACGCCGCCGGGTACGGGCGTGAGCGCGCCCGCGCGGTCGGCGACGGAGGCGGCGTCCACGTCGCCGGTCAGCCCGCCGTCGTCGGTGGGGTTGGTGCCGACGTCCACGACGACGGCCCCGGCCCGTACGTGCTCGGCGCCGATCAGCCCGGCCCGGCCCACGGCGGCCACCACCACGTCGGCGGCGGAGGTGACGGCCGCGAGGTCCTTGGTGCGCGAGTGGCAGACCGTGACGGTGGCGTTCTTGTCGAGGAGCAGGTGCGCGGCGGGCTTCCCGACGACGTTCGACCGGCCGACGACCGCCACATGACGGCCCGTCAGCTCGATGCGGTGGTGCTCCAGAATCCGTACGACGGCCTCGGAGGTGGCAGGCGCGAACGCGGGGAGCCCGGCCGCCAGCCGCCCCAGAGAGAGCGGATTGGCGCCGTCCACGTCCTTCTCGAACGCGATGGCCCCGGCCATTTCTTCCAGCGAGGCCCCGGCAGGCAGCGGCGTCTGGAGGATCACGCCGTGCACGCCGGGGTCGGCCGACAACTCGGCGAGCTTCGCCCGGATGGCGTCGGGGGCGGCGTGTTCGCCGAGATCGACGACATCGCATGCGATGCCGGCCTTGGCGGCGGCCTTGGCGATGGAACGTACGTACCAGGCGCTGGACTCGTCGGCCGTCGCGACGACGACGGCGAGCTTGGGCGGGACTCCGGCGGCGGTGAGGCGGGCGGCCTCGGCGGCGGCGGAGGCGCGGAGGGAGGCGGCGAGTTCTTTTCCGGACAAGGGGGCTGCGGTCACTGGGCGATCTCCTTGCGTACGGCGGCGGTGATCCGGTCGGCACGGGCGGCGAGGCCGTCGACTCGGGCGGCCTCGGCGGTCAGTTCGGCGCGGACGCGCTCGTCCTTGATGCCGCCGAGGTTGATCTCGACGTTCACGCGGGCGGTGGTCGCGGC
>NZ_JBHVHQ010000078.1:0-17388 GCF_042800135.1 Streptomyces sp. NPDC057654
TGCCGACCTCCTTCATGTGGTGTTCGTGGTGGCCGATGTTGTGGTGGCCGCGCGCCGGGCCCCCGCCGGCGCTCGCCGCGATGTGGCGGATGGACGAGCCGTCGTAGCCGCGCTCGGCGAAGATCTCGCGGGCGGCGGCCAGTATCGCCCCGCGTGTGTCCGGCTTGCCGGGCCGTCGGCCGCTGCGTCCCCGCACGAGCACCCCCGCTTTCCCGATCTTCCCGAGCGCTCTCCTGAATTTCCCGAGCGCCGGACGACTACGCCGTGCGCCTGCGCCGGACGACTGCGCTGTACGCCTGCGCTGTACGCCTGCGCCTACGCCGTGCGGCGGCGCAGGGTGCTCGCGGCCAGGACCAGGGCCAGGATCACGCACCCCATCACCACGCCGTAGCCGCGCCACAGCGCTCCCGTGGCGTTGATGTGCGCGCCCACCTCCTGGAGCGCCTCGACGCCGTGGGCGAGCGGCATCGCCGCGCTGACGCCCTCCAGCCAGCCCGCCATCTCGGGGCGCGGCACGAAGAGGCCGGACAGCAGGATCTGCGGCAGCACCACGATCGGCAGGAACTGCACGGCCTGGAACTCGGTACGGGCGAACGCGCTGCACAGCAGGCCCAGGCCGACGCCGAGCAGGGCGTTGCCGACCGCGATCAGCACCACGAGCGCGCCGTTGCCCGCCGTGTCGAGATCGAGCAGCCAGTACGCGACCGTGGTCGCCACGGTGGCCTGCACGGTGGCGGCCAGGCCGAAGGCGAGCCCGTAGGCGAAGAGCAGGTCCAGCTTGCCGAGCGGGGTGGTGAAGAGCCGCTCCAGCGTGCCGGAGGTGCGTTCCCGCAGCATGGCGATGCTGGTGACCAGGAACATCAGCAGGAAGGGGAAGACGCCGAGCATGATCAGCAGGACCCGGTCGAGGGCCGCGCTGTTCTTCTCGAACATGAAGTAGATGAGCGTGAGCAGCAGCAGCGGCGCGCCGATCAGCAGGCCCACCGAGCGCCGGTCGTGCCGGAGCTGCCCCAGGACGCGCGCCGTGGTGCTCAGTGTCAGTCGCAGCGACATCACGCCACCTCCGCCTTCTCCTGGACGAGGGTGAGGAACGCCCGGTCCAGATCGTCCGTGCCGGCCTTCTTCTTGATGGCGTCGGGGGTGTCGTCGGCGACGACGGCCCCCTCCCGGATGAGGATCAGCCGGTCGCAGCGGTTGGCCTCGTCCATGACGTGGCTGGAGACCACCAACGTGGTGCCGCCTGCCGCGAGTTGATGGAAGTGGGCCCACAGTTCCTCGCGGAGCACGGGGTCGAGGCCGACCGTGGGCTCGTCGAGGATGAGCAGTTCGGGGCGGGCGACCAGGGCGCAGGCGAGCGAGGCGCGGTTGTGCTGGCCGCCGGAGAGGGTGCGGACGATCTGGCCGGCCTGCTCCTGGAGCCCCACCTCTTTGATGGTCTCGTCCGCCTCGGCCGGGCCGAGGCCGTAGAAGCTGGCGAAGTAGCGGACGTTCTCACGGACCGTCATATCGGTGTAGACGCTCGGCGACTGGGTGAAGTAGCCGACCTTGCGGCGCAGCGACGGTGTGCCCGCCGCCTCGCCGAGCACGGTGACCCGCCCGGACTTCACCCGCTGCACGCCCACGATCGAGCGCATGAGGGTGGTCTTTCCGCTGCCGCTCGGCCCGAGCAGTCCGGTGATCCCGCCGTGCGGGATGCGTGCGCAGAGGCTGTGCAGCACTTCTTTCCCGCCGCGGGTCACCACGAGGTCCTGGACATCGATCGCGGTCTTCATGTGATCTCTCCTCGCAGGAAAACTCACCCAACGTTGAATTCAACAGTAGGTGAAAAAGTTCCGGGTGGGAAGTCCACGCGCACACACCGTCACTGCCTGCGCCGCAGCACCAGCGAGACGTTCTGGCCGCCGAAGGCGAACGAATTGCTGAGCCCCGCGAGCGCGCCCCCGGCCAGCGCCCCCGGCCCGCCCGTGACCACCGCGCGCACCACGTCCTGCGGGAGGGCGGGGTCGGGCTCGTCGAGGTTGGCGGTCGGCGGCGCCGCGCCGTGATGGAGCGTCAGCGCGGTGATCACCGCCTCCAACGCGCCCCCTGCGCCCAGCAGATGACCCGTCAGCGACTTCGTCGCCGTCACCGACGCGCCGCCGAGCCCCGGCCCCAGCACCTCGCGCAGCGCCGCCGCCTCCGCCGCGTCCCCCAGCGGCGTGCCGGTCGCGTGCGCGTTGACATGGGCGACCTCGCCGGGCTCCGCGCCCGCGTCGGCGAGCGCGCGCCGCATCGCGCGCACCGCGCCCGCGCCCGAGGGGTCGGGGTTGGCGATGTGGTACGTGTCCGCGGAGCGGCCCGCGCCCGCCAGCTCCGCGTAACCGCGCGCCCCGCGCCGCGCCGCGTGCCCGGCGGACTCCAGCACCATGACGGCCGCGCCCTCGCCGAGCACGAAGCCGTCGCGCCCCGCGTCGAAGGGGCGGCAGGCACCCTCGGGGTCGTCGTTGCGCCGGGACAGCGCGCGCATCGCCGCGAACCCCGCCACGATCACCGGGTGGATCATCGCGTCCGCGCCGCCCGCCAGCACCACGTCCGCCTGCCCGGACCGGATCAGCTCGCGCCCCCGCGCCAGCGCGTCCGCGCCCGACGCGCAGGCGGCGGCGGGCGCGTGCAGTTCCGCGGCGGCCCCGAACTCCAGGGCGATCCAGGCGGCGGGCCCGTTCGCCATGTACATCGGCAGGGTGAGCGGGGAGACCCGCTGCCAGCCGCGCTCCCGCAGCACGTCGTACTGGCCCAGCAGGTCTCCCGCCCCTCCCCCGCCCGAGGCGACCGCCACGGCGAACCGCTCGGGCGGCGGGTCCGGCGCCCCCGCGTCCGCCCACGCCTCGCGGGCGGCCAGCAGGGCGAGTTGCTGTACGCGCGAGAGCCGGCGCGTCTCATGGACCGCCAGCCGCTCGGCCGGCTCCACCGCCGCCGGCGCGGCGATCCGCACCGGCAGCCCCTCCGCCCACGCCTCCTCGACGCGGCGCACTCCGCCGACGCCCGCGAGAAGGCCCTTCCACATCGCCGGGGCGTCCCCGCCGACCGGGCCGGCCGCCCCGAGCCCGGTGACGATCACCTCGCGGTCGTCGGCGGCGGGGCGGCCTCCGGTCATGCTGTGATCCCCGCTCCCCGGATGTAGGCGACCAGGTCGCCCACGGTGCGCAGCCCTCGCATGTCCTCGTCCGGCACCTCGACGCCGAAGCGGTCCTGGGTGGTCATGCCGATCTCGTAGATGGACAGCGAGTCGACGTCCAGGTCGTCGACGAAGGACTTCTCCGGGGTGCTGCGCGCGGGCGCGATCCCGCAGATGTCGTGCAGCATCTCCGCGACGCCGGCCAGGATCTCCTGCTCGGTGTGTGCCATGGTGTGCGACCTCCTCAGTCGGTTGATGTGATGCACCGTCAAATGGCCTGCCAGCCAGGCGGCCTGTTACGACGTCAGTCCGGCGGCCCGCATCCGCGCGGCCACCGGCTCCGGTATGCCGTGCCGGGCGATGTCGGCCTCGGTGAGGGAGAGCGGGATGCTGTGCGGGTGGTGGAAGACGTCGCCGGGGTCGTAGCGGCGCTTGACCTCCATCAGCCGCGGCAGGTTCTCCTCGTAGTAGGCCCAGAGCCAGTTCTCCAGGGCCAGGTCGATGGTGTTGACGTACGCGGCGCCGGTGGTGTGCGGGGCCATCGCGTGGCGCAGCGCCTTGACCCAGGCGAGGTTCTTCCCGTCGTCCTCGGGCAGGTCCCAGTCGGTGCGGTACTCGAAGGCCATCAGACCCGTCCGGTGCACGAACGCCGTGTCGGTGCGCGCGGGGCGCGCGATGGCCCCGCCCATGCCATAGACGGCGACCTCGGCACGGTGGCTCGGCGGAGCGGTGAGGAACTCCTGGAGCGTGGCGATCGCGGCGTCGTCCGCCGGTTCGGCGACGATGGCCGAACTGCCCTGGGCCCGCACCTGTTCGGCCGCCACCGCATCGCCTTGGAGCGCCTCCACCGTGTCGACGGCCTGGATGAACGGCATCACCTCCACGACCTGGTCCTGCGGCGGCACGGCGGTCACCAGGGGCCGCATCAGCTCCTCGAACTCCGCGGCCGGACCGTCGTACACGCCGAACGCGGCCACCATGTCCTGCTCGCGCGGGAAGAGCGAGAGGAAGGTGTTGACCTTGTCGTCCGTGGACGCCAGCCAGCTCTGCCACGCCCGTACCGCCGGGGCGAACTGCTCCCAGCTCCAGCTGAACGTGAAGAGGGTGACCTCGTCGACCGGTGTGGTGCGCAGCGTGTAGGAGGTGACGATGCCGTAGCTGCCGCCGCCCCCGCCCCGGCAGGCCCAGAACAGGTCGGGGTGCTCGTTCTCGTCCACGGTGTGCGCCCGGCCCTCGGCGTCGACCAGTTCGAGGGCGGCGAGATGGTCGACGAGGGCACCGCGGGAGCGGGACAGGATGCCCATGCCGCCGCCCAGCACATGGCCGCCGATTCCGATCCGCGGGCAGGTGCCGGCCGGTACCGTCACGCCCGACCGCCACAACTCCCGGTAGATGTCACCGAGTCGGGCTCCGCCGCCGACGGTCGCCAGCGAGCGGTCCTCGCTGAGGGTGATGGAGTCGAGGCCGCCCAGGTCGATGATCGTCCCGCCCTCGACGCTGCTCAGCCCGGCCATGGAGTGGCCGCCCGAACGCACCCGGAACGGCACGCCGCGCTCCCGTACGCCGCGCAGCGCGTCCGCCACCGCCTCGGTGCTGTGACACACCATCACCTCGCGTGGACGGGAGGCGAAGCACGCGTTCCAGGTGCGGCTCGCGTCCTCGAACCCGGGGTCCCCCGGGGCGAGGACCGTACCGGCGAATCGTGCGGAGGTTGCCATGCGTACTCCTTTAGACGGTCGGTCGGAACGGGGCGGTACGGGCGTACGGCCGCGCAGACAATCAGCGGCCCCGCAGGACGCTCTTGATTCCGGCGCGGACCAGCGGGGCGATGTCCTTCGGGGCCCCGCGGACCGTCCACAGGGCGAGCCGGAGCAGGGTCACCGGGGTGATCCGCAGCGAGCGGACCGCGGGGTCGCCGAGCTTGAAGGCGGCGGGAACGAACTCCGCGTCGCGGACGGACCGGAAGATCCGCTCGCTCGCGGTACGGGCGTCCAGCTCACCGGCGGCGACCGCCGCGCACGTCGCGCCGGCCGCGGTGAAGAGCCGGTGGTAGCCCTCGTGCCCGGCGAAGACATGGCCTCGGTACGGCACCGTCTCCAGGGCGCGGAGCGCCGCGTCGCTGCCGGTCGCGCGGAGTTCGGTCAGGGCGGTGAGCATCGGGAACCCGCCGAAGCGGAAGCCGACTTCGAGGACGAAGAGCACGGCCCGCACCAGCGCCGGGTCGCGCAGCGACGCGTGCACCATGGCGGCCAGTTCGTCATTGGCCGCGAGGTGATCACACGTCAGCTCGCCGACGACAGCGAAGCGTTCGGCGGAGAAGTCGCCGTCGCGCACGGCGTCCAGCAGCCGTCGGGCGAGGACGTTCACGGTCTCCAGGGAGAGCCCCAGGCCCCGCGAGATGAAGGGGTCGACGTAGCCTGCCGCGTCCCCGATGAGGCACCACCGCTCCCCGGCCGTGCGGCGCGCCGCGTACTGGTTCCGCTCGGTCGAGAGCCACGGCCTCCCGGCGATCGCGTACGCGAACTGGTCTGCCAGTGTGGGGAATCGAGCGACGAAGGCCCGGAACTCCTCCTCCGCCGACAGCCCGCCCGTCCCCTCTCGCGCGGGAAACCGGCGGGCGTCCAGGGTCAGGCTGACGCTGAACAGCCCGCCGGTGGAGTCCGGGTGGTTGCCGAGCGGCAGCACCGCGAGGTACGCGCCGTCCGTGAGGTGGTGCATGCTGCCCCGGTGCCAGGGCGTCGGCGGACGGTAGGCCGCGGCCCGGTCGGCGACCACGTCGGCGAAAGGCCGTATCCGCGTCATATGGGTGGCGAGCGTACGGCTGGCCGTGGCGAGGCGTACGGGCTCCTCGCGCAGCCCCAGCCCGGACACCAGCGGCGAGTCGGGCCCGGAGGCGTCCACCAGGTAGCGGGCCCGGATCTCGGCGCCGTCCGAAAGCCGGACGACCGCGCCGTCCGGGCCGGCCGTCGCACCGCTGACCTTGGCTCCCTCACGTACGTCGGCGCCGCGGCCCCGCGCGCAGCGCAGCAGGTAGGCGTCGATGTCGGGGCGGTGGAAGTGCGGTTCGGGCGGCGCGCCCTTGGGCGGGCAGACCTGGAGCAGTTCGGCCGGGTCCTGGGGCCGCCCCTCCCGGTGGTAGACGAAGCTGTGGCAGTGCTCGGCGCCGACGGTGCGGGTGATGTGCGCGTGGATGTCCTTGACGGTCGCCGGCCGGGCCAGCTCCGGCGTCTTGTACCGCTCGGCCAGCACCCGGAAGAGCCCGGCGGCGTGCACGCCCATCTCGCCGGGCGGGAACGCGGGCGGCCGGCCGTCGTCGATGAGCGTGACGCGCGCGCCGCCCGCGGCGAGCACGGTCGCCAGGGTCGCCGCCGGCAGGGAGCCGCCGAGGACGGCGACGTCACGGAGGTCCCCGTCCTGAGGACGGCGCATCGCACGGTCGGGCGTGTCGGGCGTGTCGGGCGTGTTCATGACTACTCCGTCCTGGGGCGCGCGGGCGCGGTCCCGGAAGGTACGGGCTCAGCCGACGGTGCGGGCAGGAAGCCCGTACGCACCATCCAGCCGAAGTACGTGTCGAGGAGCGCGTCGTCGAGCGGCGGGCAGCCGATGCCGCTGCCGTCCAGCGCGCGCCGCAGGTTGTCCACCCGGTAGGTCATGGAGTCCTGGCCGGCGCGGACGATCTCGCTGATGGTGTCGATGAGCGGGTGCAGCGCGTTGTCCTCCAGACCCACCCCGGCGCGGAACTCCGCCACCCACTCGGGCCCCGGCCGCCGGCCCACCTGCCAGCCGCGACGCTGGAGGTAGCCGACCAGTTCGGCGAAGGTGATGCGCTCGGGGTTCAGGAGGTGGAAGTTCTGCCCGAACGCGGCCGTCTTCGAGGCGTGCACGAGAGCCCGGCCGACGTAGTCGGCGGGGGTCATCTCGACGAGCATGTCGAGCTCGGGCGCCGAGCCGAACTGGATGCAGCCCTTGATGACCGCGCAGGTGAAGCTGGTGGTGACGCACGCGCCGCGGCGCGAGTCGCCCATGATCTGGCCGAGCCGGTAGATGTTGACCGGCACCCCGCGCCCGCGCGCGGCGCACACCAGCCGCTCCGCCGCCCACTTGGTCTGGAGGTAGCCGTTGGGCAGCCGCCCGGCCCGGCCGAGGTCGTCGTCCTCGGCGAAGGTGGAGGTCAGATCCTCCGGCACGCCCCACACCCCGAACGTCGAGACGTGGCTCACGGGCGTCAGCGGCCCCCGGCAGGCGAGGCGCAGGACCTCCTGGGTGCCGCCGACGTTGGCGGCCCGCAGGTGCCGGTAGCTGTGGATGAAGTTGACGTTGGCGCCGTTGTGGTAGATCGCGTCGACGCGGTGCGCGAGCGCGTCGAACGCGTCCTCGCCGAGGCCGAGGAGCGGCTGGGACAGGTCGCCGGGCACCGCCACGATCCGCTTCTCGTCCCCGGGCCGCCAGTTCAGATAGCGCTCGGCCCCGGCGCGCAGCCGGGCCAGCCCGGCCTCCGGGTCGTCGGCGCGTACGAGGCAGTGGACGGTGGCCTTGGTGGAGCGCAGCAGTTCGTCCAGGAGGAACGCGCCGACGAAGCCGGTCGCCCCGGTGAGCAGGACGTCGGACGGGTCGCGCCAGGACTCGCCCGGCACGGTGTGCCCGTCGGCGGGCCGGATGTCCGGGTCCAGTACGGCGTCGGCGCGGAGCACGGCCGCGTCCGTCCAGTCGGGTGCGGCGGCCGGGGCGGTGCGCCCGGCCGCGCCGGGCAGCCCGTGGTCCGCCTCCGCGCGCTCGGTGATCAGCGCGGACCAGTCGGCGACGGTGGGCCGCTCGAAGAGTTCGCGCGGGGAGAGGGCGAGCCCCAGCTCGGTCTTGCAGGCGGTGACCACCTGCATCACCATCAGCGAGTCCGCGCCGAGTTCGAGCAGGTCGGCGTCGGCGGCGATCTCCTCGGCGGGCGTCCACAGCATGGCGGCGAGGAGTTCCAGCAGCCGGTCGGCGACGATGCCGGTCCGGGCGTCCGGGGCGGCTTCGGCGAGCCGGGCCAGGAGGGCCGGGTCGGCGTCGGCTGTCTCGGCAGCGGGCTGGGCGGTACGTTCCGTAGGCGCCGCCGCCCGCTCCTGGAACCAGTAGCGCTGCCGCTGGAACGCGTACGTGGGGAGGTCCACCTGGGCGGCCGGCGGCTCGGCCCTGGCGTGGACCGCCTGCCAGTCCACCGGGGCCCCGAGCACGTACAGACCGCCGAGCGCCGTACGGATCTGCTCGGCGTCGTCGGCGGTGCGGCGCAGCGAGGCGAGCCAGGTGCGGTCCGGGCCGGGGAGGGCCGTGGCGCCGAGGCCGAGCAGCGTGCGGCCGGGCCCGGCCTCCAGGAAGGCCATGAACCCGAGCCGGTCCAGGGCGCGCAGCCCGTCGGCGAACCGGACGGTCCTACGGGCGTGCCGACACCAGTAGTCGGGGTCGGCGAGGGTGTCGGGGCCGACCGCCTCGCCGGTGAGGTTGGAGATGACGGGGATGCGCGGCGCGGTGCAGCTGATCCGTGCGGCGGTCGCGCGCAGCTCGGCCAGCGACGGTTCGACCAGGGGCGAGTGGAAGGCGTGCGAGACGCGCAGCCGCCTGGTCCGCACCCCGCGCCCGGCGAGCCGGGCCGCGACGCGGTCGACGGCGTCGGCGGCGCCCGACAGCACGCACTCGCGCTCGCCGTTGACGGCGGCCAGCTCGATGGGACCGCCGTCGTTCTCGGCCTCCTGGGCCGCCTCGGCCTCGGTCAGCGGCACGGCGATCATCGCGCCCGGCTCGCAGAGCCGCTGCATCAGCGCGGCGCGCGCGGTGACCAGCGTGAGGGCGTCCTCCAGCCCGAACACCCCGGCCACGCAGGCGGCGACGTACTCCCCGACGCTGTGCCCCAGTACGGCGCCGGGCCGGATGCCCCAGGAGTGCCAGAGCCGGGACAGCGCGTACTCGACGGCGAACAGCGCGGGCTGGGTGTACGCGGTGCGGTCCAGCAGCGCCGTGTCCTGCGCGTCGCCGTACAGCACGTCCAGCAGGGGCCGGTCGATGCGGTCGCGCAGCAGCGCGTCGCACTCGTCGAGCGCGGCCCGGAAGGCGGGTTCCGTGGCGTAGAGGCCGCGCCCCATGCCGGGATACTGGCTGCCCTGGCCGGTGAAGAGGAACGCTGCTTTCGCCCGCCGACGGGGAGCGGCCCGGCCGCTGACGACTCCCGGAGCGTCCTGCCCTTCGGTGAACTGGCCCAGCTTTGCGCGTAATTCCTTTTCTGAAGAGGCGACCAGCGAGAGACGGTGCGGAAGTTGAGCCCTTCCCAAGGCCGACGTTCGGCTCATGTCGGCGAGCGGACGGCCGCTGCCGCCTGTCGTAGCACCCACGGCCGTAGCACCCACGGCCGCAGGCCCCTCGGCGGGCAGGCCGAGGCAGGCGGCATAGCGGTCGGCGAGGTCGGAGAGGGCCGTGCGGGACGCCGCGGACAGGACCAGGAGTTCGTGCGAGCGGCGGGCCGACGCCTGGTCCGGCGGGGCGGGTTCGGCCGCGGGCGGCGGCGGTGCCTCGCCCAGGATCAGGTGCACGTTGGTGCCGCTGACGCCGAAGGAACTGACGCCCGCGTAGCGGCCGTCAGGGGAGGCGGGCCAGGGAGTGGGGGCGGTGGGCACGGTGAGGTGGAGACGGTCCCAGTCCACGTTGGGGTTGGGCGTGTCGAAGTGGAGGCTGGGCGGTATCCGTCCGTGCTGGAGGGCGAGCGCGAGCTTCATCAGCCCGGCGACCCCGGCGGCGGACTCCAGATGCCCCACGTTGGTCTTCACCGAGCCGACGTACACGCGCTGCTCCGCCGGACGCCCCGGCCCCAACACCGCTTCCAGGGCACGGAGTTCGATGGGGTCGCCGAGGAGCGTGCCCGTGCCGTGCGCCTCGACGTACCCGATCCGCGCGGGAGCCACCCCGGCGTCGGCGAGGGCCGCCCGTATCACCTCCTGCTGCGCCTGGCCGCTGGGCACCGAGATGCCGCTGGAGCGCCCGTCGTGGTTGACGGCGCTGCCGTGGATGACGGCCAGCACCGGGTCGCCGTCCGCGAGCGCGTCCGCCAGCCGCTTCAGCACGACGACGCCGCACCCCTCGCCGCGCGCGTAGCCGTCGGCCGAGGCGTCGAACGCCTTGGAGCGCCCGTCGGGCGCGAGCGCCCCCGCCTTGCTGACCAGCACGAACCCGTACGGCGTCAGCATCAGGTTCACCCCGCCCGCGAGCGCGAGGTCGCACTCGCCGCGCCGCAGGCTCTGGCACGCGAGGTGGGCGGCGAGCAGCGAGGAGGAGCAGGCCGTGTCGACGACGTGCGCGGGGCCGCGCAGCCCGAAGTGGTAGGCGACCCGCCCGGCGAGGAACGCGGGCTCGGCCATCAGCTGGTACGCGTCCACGTCCTCCGCGTCGCTCAGCTGCTGGCGCATCCGCGCGTAGTCGCTGGTACTGGCGCCGAGGAAGACTCCGGTGGCGCTGCCTTCCAGGCGGTCGGGGGCGATGTGCGCGCGCTCCAGCGCCTCCCAGACCACCTCCAGCGTGATCCGCTGCTGCGGGTCCATCGCCGCGGCCTCGGCCGGGGAGATGCCGAAGAGTTCGGCGTCGAAGGCGTCGGGCCGGTCGATGAACCCGCCCTCCACGCAGTACGCCTTGCCGGGCGCGTCCGGGTCCGGGTCGTACACGGCGTCCGCGTCGCCCCGCTCCGCCGGGAAGCGGCCCACGGTGTCGACGCCGTCGCCGAGCACCCGCCAGAACGCCTCCGGGGAGTCGGCGCCGCCGGGGAAGCGGCAGCCCATGCCGACGATCGCGACGGGCCCGTCCGTCTGCTGGTACTGCTCCAGCCTGGTCCGCAGCTGCGCGATCCGGTCGAGGGCGTGGGCGAGCCTGGCCCGGTCGTCCAAGGGCTTGGTCCCGGCCCCGCTCCTGACTCCGTCCCTGACTCCGTCCCTGGCTCCGTTCCTGGCTCCGTCCCTGCTCCTGTCCCTTTCGGTCATTGCTCCGCCTCTCCGCGGTACGTGATGTCGGTACGGGTCCGGGCCGGGCTCCCGATGCCGAGGGCGTCGACCCCGGCCATCTCGCGCTCGAAGCGGGCCGCGAGGTCGTCGCCGGCGCCCGGCTCCTCGTCGGGGGCTGTATCCGTGGTGGGTACGTCCGTGGTGGGTACGTCCGTGGTGGGTACGTCCGTAGCCAGTACGTCCGTGGCGAGATATCCGGCGAGGGCCTCGGCGTTGGGGTATTCGAAGATCAGGGTGTTGGGCAGCGAGCAGGCGAAGCGCCGCTGGAGGCGGAGCTTCATCTCCATCGAGGTGACCGAGTTCATGCCCAGGTCGAAGAAGCCCTGCCGGGGGTCCAGGTCGTCGTCGGAGTCGGCGCCGAGCGCCACGGCCGTCTCGGCCAGCACATGGTCCACGAGGGCGTCGCGGCGCTGCTCGGGGTCCAGCGCGGCCAGTTCCCGGCGCAGGGCGGCGGCTTCGGCGGATTCCTCCGCGTCCGCGCCGACGGTGCCGGTCTCGGTGTCGGCTGTCGCCGTGCCCGTGCCCGTACCCGTACCGTCCTGCGGCGCGGCCCCGGCCCCCGCCCCCAGCCAGTAGCTCTTGCGCTGCCACGGATAGGCGGGGGTGTCGGTCAGCCGCCCGCCCGTCGGGTACATACCGTCCCAGTCGACGGGGCAGCCGTGCGCGTGCAGGGCGCCGAGCGAGTCGAGCATGACGGCGAAGTCGTCGCCGTCCCGGCGCAGGGACGGCACGAGGACGCCGTCCCGCACGCCGAGGTCGCGCAGGTCCTGTTCGATGAAGGCGAGCAGCAGCGGGTGGGGCGAGATCTCGACGAACGTGTCGAAGCCGTCGGCCGCCATGGCGCGGACGGCGGTGGAGAACCGTACGCGGTCGCGCAAGTTACGGCCCCAGTAGGCGGCGTCGAACGCCTCGCCGTCGAGCGGACCACCGGTCACGGAGGAGTAGCAGGGCAGTCCGCCGCGGGCGGGCCGGAGCCAGGAGAGGCGGTCGGTCAGCTCGCGGTCGAGGGGTTCGACGAGCGGGCAGTGCCCGGCGCCCGCGGCGTCGACGCGGCGCGCGAAGACCCGGCGCTTCTTGAGCGCGGCCAGCACCTCGTCGAGCGCGTCCTTGTCGCCGGAGAGCACCGTGCTGCGGGCGCTGTTGGCGAGCGCCACCCACAGCCGGTCCTCGTACCCGGCGTCGGCGAGCGCCTCCTCGGCCTCGTCGGCCGGCAGCCCGACGACGCCCATGGCACCGTTGCCGACCAGCCGTTCCTGGACGGCGGCACGTTCGTGGATGAGCCGCGCCGCGTCCTCGATCCCCAGCGCCCCGGCCGCCTGGGCCGCCGCCACCTCGCCCATGCTGTGCCCGAGGACCGCGGCGGGCCGTATCCCGAGCGCCTGCCAGCGCCGGGCGAGCGCGGTCTGCACGGTGAAGATCAGCTCCTGCTGACGCGGCCCCGAGGGCGTCTCCGCGCCGCGCTCCAGATGGTCGAGGACCGACCACCCCGCATACGGGCCCAGATGCGCGTCGCACCAGGCCACGGCCTCCCGGAAGGCGGGGTCCTGGCGCAGCAGGGTCCGCCCCATGCCCGGCCACTGCGACCCGTGCCCGGAGAACACGAACGCCACCTTCCGCTCGGCGGCGCCGTCCGCCCGGCCCATGGCGACACCGGGTCCCCCGTCGCCGCGCTCGAACGCGGCGAGCCGCCCCGCGAGCTCGGTGCGGGTCCGGCCGACGACGGTGAGGCGGTGGGTGTGGTGAGCCCGGCGGGTACTCGCGGTGAAGCACAGGTCATGCAGCGGGACGCCGGTCGCTGTGGCGTTCTCGTCGGAGGCAGGCGCAGTGAGGAGCTGCCGGTAGTCGGCCGCCCGCGCGGTCAGTGCCTTCGCGTCCGACGCGGACAGCGGGAGCAGATACGGCCGCCCACTGCCGACGGTCTGCCTCTCGTCCGTGGTCGCCGGCGCGCGCCCCAGCACCACATGCGCGTTGGTCCCGCTGAACCCGAAGGCGCTCACGCCCGCCGCCCGCCGCTCCGGCGGCCACGGCATCGCGCTCGTCGGCACGTCGAAGGGGAGGTCCCGCCAGGGGATGTCGAGGCTGGGCTCCTTGAAGTGGAGATGCGGCGGTATCTCGCCGTTGTCGAGGATCAGTACGGTCTTGATGAGGCCGGCGATGCCGGAGGCGGCTTCCAGGTGGCCGAAGTTGGTCTTCACCGAGCCGACGGCGACCCGCCGCCCCTCGCGCGGCCCGCCCAGCGCCGCGCCGAGCGCCTGGAGTTCGATGGGGTCGCCGAGCGGCGTGCCGGTGCCGTGGGCCTCGACGTACCCGATCTCGGCGGGCGCGACCCCGGCGTCGGCGAGCGCGTCGCGCACCAGGGTCTCCTGGGCGGGGCCGTTGGGGACGGTGAGGCCGCTGCTCGGACCGTCCTGGTTGACGGCCGAGCCGAGGACGGTCGCCAGTACCCGGTCGCCGTCGGCGAGGGCCTTGGCGAGCGGCTTGAGCACGGCCACCCCGCAGCCCTCCCCCCGGTTGTAGCCGTCGGCGGCCGCGTCGAAGGTCTTGCACCGCCCGTCGGCGGCCAGCGCACCGGCCGCTCGGCTCGCGCGGTGGATGGTGGGCCGCAGAATGGCGTTGACGCCGCCGACGACCGCGATCTCGCTCTCCCCGCTGCGCAGGCTACGCACCGCGAGATGCACCGCGACCAGCGACGACGAGCACGCGGTGTCCACGGCCAGGCTGGGGCCGTGCACGCCGAGGAAGAAGGAGAGCCGGCCGGCGGTGGAGCAGAAGGAGTTGCCCGTGCCGAAGAACGCGTCGACGTTCTCCGGGGCGTTGGCGATGAGTTCGGCGTAGTCGTGGGAGTTCATGCCGACGAACACCCCGGTCCTTGTGTCGGCCAGCCGCTCCGGGGTCTGCCCCGCGTGTTCCAGCGCCTCCCAGGCCACCTCCAGGAACATCCGCTGCTGCGGGTCCATGACTTTCGCCTCGCGCGGCGCGATCCGGAAGAACCGGGGGTCGAACCGGTCCACGCCGTCCAGCCACGCGCCCAGCCACCGGCTCCCGTCGTCGAAGCGGCCCGGCGGCGACATGTCGATGGCGTCGGTCCCCTCGCGCAGCATCCGCCAGTAGCCGTCGGGACCGTCGCCCCCGCCGGGGAATCGGCAGCCGATGCCGACGACCGCGATGGGCTCGGGCCCTTGCGGTGAGAGCCCTTGCGGCGCGGACTCTTTCGGCGCGGACTCTTGCGGTGCGGGCCGAGGGGCTTGGGAAGGCGCGGCGTCCGCGTTCTCCGCTACGTCCCGGCGCTCCCACAGGTAGGCGGCCAGGCGCTCCACGGTCGGGTGGTCGAACGCCACCGTGGCGGGCAGCGGCCCGAACCTGGCCTGGAGCGCCGTACGGAGCTCCAGCGAGGTGAGGGAGTCCATGCCCATGTCGGCGAAGCCCTGGCGCCGCCGGATCGTGCCGGGCTCGTGCCCGAGCACCTCGGCCGCCGCCCCGGCCACGAGGTCGGCCACCTCGCTCCGCTCGCCCGGGAAGCCGGGGGCTGAGGCTCGTACGACGGAGGCGCGGGGTTCAGCGACGGGCTCCGGCTCCCGCTCCGGCGTCATCTCGGGCTCGGCCGCCTCCTTGATCCAGTAACTCCCCCGCTGCCACGGATAGGAAGGCAGCTTCACCGGACGGCCGTCCCCGGGCGGCACCGCCTCCCAGCGGACCGCGGCCCCCGCCGCGTACAGCGCGCCCAGCGAGGTCAGCAGCGTCTGCGGCGCGGGAACGGCCCGGCGCAGCGACGGCACGACCAGCACGTCGTCCGCGCCGCGGTCCTCGCAGGCGTGGGTGAGGGGCAGGGCCAGCACCGGGTGCGGGCCGAGTTCCAGGAACGTGCGGTGGCCCTGGTCCAGCAGCGTGCCGACGGCTTCGGCGAAGCGGACCGGCTCGCGGATGTTGCGTACCCAGTGCGCGATGTCGAAGAGCTGCCCGTCGCCGTCCCCCGCGGGGGTGGTCGTGGCCACGGGCACCGCGGGCGGCGCGGCCCGGAGCCCGTGCAGGAGCTCGGCCAGCCGGTCCTGGTAGGGCTCCATGTACGGGCTGTGGAAGGGGTAGTCGCCGGGCAGCGGCCGGCAGCCGACGCCCCGGTCCGCGAGGTCGGCGAGCAGCCGCCCGACCGCCGCCGCGTCGCCGGAGACCACGGTCGTACGGGAGCTGTTGGCGGCGGCCGGCCAGATCTGCCCGGCGTACGGGGCGAGGGCGCGCCGCGTCTCGTCCTCGGAGAGGTCGAGTACGGCCATCCGGCCGCGCCCGGCCGATGCGGCGAGCAGCCGGCCGCGGTGTACGGCGACCCGTACGGCGTCGTCGAGGGTGAGCGCGCCCGCCACGTGCGCGGCGGCGATCTCGCCCATGCTGTGTCCTACGACGGCTGTGGGTTCGATGCCCCAGGAGCGCCAGAGCGCGGCGAGCGCCACCTGCACGGCGAAGATCACGGGCTGCGCGTACTCGGTGCGGTGCAGCCGGGACTCGTCCTCGGGCCTGGCGGTCTCCTCCTTCGGCGACCAGCCCGCGTGTTCCAGGACGAGTGCGTCGACGGAGTCGAGGGTGTCACGGAAGGCGTCATGCCCGCTGTCGCTGCCGCGATCACCGTCGCCCGCGAGCAGTTCGCGGGCCATGCCCGGCCATTGGGCGCCCTGCCCGGAGAAGGCGAAGACGACGCCCGGCCCCTCCGCTCCGTCGCTCTCCAGGTCGCGGCCGCCGGTGCTGAGTCCCTGCGGCGCCCCGCCGTCGAGAAACGCCCCGAGCTTGGCGGCGAGTTCGTCCGCGCTGCCGCCGATGACGGCGAGGCGGTGCTCGGCGTGGTGGGCGCGGCGCGCGCCCGCGGTGTGGGCGACGTCCCGCGGCGCGGGCGCCCCGGCCCCGGTCAGCCGGTCGCGGTAGGCGCGCGCGAGGTCGGTGAGCGCGGCGCCGTCGCGGGCGGAGAGAGGCAGGAGGACCGGTCCGGACGGTTGCGAGGTACGGGCGTGGACCGCCCCCGGCGTACGGACGTCGGCGCGCGGCGGCGCGGCCTCGATGATCACGTGTGCGTTGGTGCCGCTGAGGCCGAACGCGCTGACCCCGGCCAGCCGCGCCCGTCCGTCTCCGGTGTCCGGCAACGGCGTCAGTTCGGTGGCGACGTCCACCGGCCAGTCCCAGCGGATGCGCGGGTTGCGCTCGCGTACGTGGATGGTGGCGGGGATCTGCCGGTGCCGGAGGATCAGGGCGGCCTTGAGCAGCCCCGCGACACCCGCGGCGGCGTCCATGTGGCCGAAGTTGCTCTTCAGGGAGCCCACGGAGAGCGGGCGGTCCTCGGGGCGGCCGGCGCCCAGTACGGTGCGCAGCGCGCCCATTTCGATGGGGTCCCCCAGCGGGGTGCCGGTGCCGTGGGCCTCCACGTAGTCGATGTCGGCGGGCGCTACGCCCGCCGCGGCGAGGGCGTCGGACAGCAGCCGCTGCTGGGCCGCGCCGCTGGGCACGGTGAGCCCGGCGCTGGCGCCGTCGTGGTTGACGGCGGTGCCGCGGATGACGGCGAGGATGTCGTCGCCGGAGGCGAGGGCGTCGGAGAGCCGCTTGAGTACGACGATGCCGCATCCCTCGCCTCGTACGATGCCGTCCGCCGAGGCGTCGAAGGGTTTGCAGCGCCCGTCGCGGGACATGGCGCGGACCTTGCACAGGAAGATGCTGAGTTCCGGGGAGAGGATCAGGTTGACGCCGCCCGCGAGGGCGATGTCGGCCTCTCCGGAGCGCAGGCTCTGGCAGGCGAGGTGGACGGCGACGAGCGAGGACGAGCAGGCGGTGTTGACGGACATGCTGGGGCCCTGGAGCCCGAGCACGTGGGAGAGGCGGCCGGGGCCGAAGCTGAATTCGCGCCCGCTGGCGTACCAGGCGCCGATGCCGGCGAGTCCGGCCTGGCGGGCGTGCAGCAGGGTGTAGTCCATGCCGATGACGCCGGTGAAGACGGCGGCCCTGGTGCCGGCCAGGGCGGTGGGCGACTGGCCGGCGTCCTCCAGGGCCTCCCAGGCGACCTCCAGCAGCAGCCGCTGCTGGGGGTCCATCTCGTGGGCCTCGCGGGGCGCGATGCCGAAGAACGCCGGGTCGAACCGGTCGACGCCGTCGAGGAAGGAGCCCCACCGGCTGTACATGGCGCCGCGCCGGTGCGGGTCCGTGGAGTAGTAGCGGTCCAACTCCCAGCGGTCCGGGGGGACGTCCACG
>NZ_JBHVHQ010000079.1:0-17004 GCF_042800135.1 Streptomyces sp. NPDC057654
GCGCGCAGGCGGGCATCTCGGCTCCTGGTGTCGGCGGTCCCGGGGTCAAGTGGTCGTCGCTTTTTCGGCTTTGTCGAATCGTTCCCGGGAGGGGCTTGGGAAAACGGTCGTCCTCGGCGGGCCGGAGGGGCCGGGCCGCCTCCGGAGGACGGCGGTCCTCCGGAGGCGACGGCCCCATACGGCCCCGTGCGGTCCTATGCGGCCTCGTGCGGCCCCATGCGACCTCGTGCGGTCCCTCGGTCAGCGGTCCTGGAGGCGGAAGAGAAGCTGCCGGGTCTCGACCGCGTGGTCGCGCCAGATGCGGAAGAGCTTCCCGTGGGTGAGGGCCGACTCCGTGAGCCGCTCGACCGCGATCGGCGACGGCTTGCCCGAGCGCTTGGCCAGGTCCAGTTCGGCCGTCGTCCAGGCCATGGACTGCACCCAGAACTCCGCCGACCGGTCGGTGACGTCCTCGTCCTGTTCCAGCTCGAACCCCGCGGCGTTCGCGGCGGCTATGTACTCGGCCAGGGTGCCCAGCCTGGTCTTGTAGTAGTTGTCGAGGAACCCGGTCCACTCCGGGCGGCAGAGGAAGTGCTCCTGGATGCCGAACCAGCCGCCGGGTTCGAGCGCCCTGGCGACGACCGAGAAGAGCCGCTCGCGGTCCATGTAGCCGGAGCTCTCGAAGGCGACGGCCGCGTCGTACGCCCGTTCCTGGCGCAGGTGGTGGATGTCCGCGAGGACCGGGGTGACCAGCTTCCCCACCCCCGCCTGATCGGCGAACTCCCGCACCAGGGGCACGTGCTGGGCGGCGATCGTCGTCGCGGTGACGGCGCAGCCGTGCTCCTGCGCCCAGTACAGGGAGCCGCCGCCGAGGCCGCAGCCGATGTCGAGGAGCGCGCCCGGCCGCTCGCCCGCCACGTTCCACGTCCGGTCCGCGTGCTCGATCGCGGTTTCCTGGGAGACGAGGAGCCGGTCCTTGAGGACGCGCTGGGCCACCGTGGTGTTCGGGGCGGCGCCGGCGTCGAACAGCCCCATGTGGAAGTGCACGCGGGGACCAGGACCGTACTTGTGCAGGATGTCAGTGGTCTTCCTCGAATAGTACGAGGGCACCTTTGCCTCGCCGATCACCGTGCCACGATCAGCGGTAGCCTCGGCCACAATGCTGTTGTCCATGGAGTCCCCTCCGAGACGTCGGCTCCCGGTGGACAGATGATCCGGGCGGTTCGCCGCGAACGGGACATGCGCCGGTAGCCGGAATCAGATCCGGTCACGTATGTCCGTCACGCCGACTCTCCGGTGACCTTTGGCCAACGTTCCTGTCCACTTTTGCGCGGTACCTGCCCAGGGCGTCTCGCGAATAACCCGCATCGTGCGCCAGCGCACACCTTTCCAGCACGGCAACTCCAGCTCACTTCGGATCACTTTGGCCCGGGATGAGGCATATTTGGTTTTCTTCAAGACCAAAATCGCTGAATATTGCGCATCGTTGTCGGGGTTTTTTCCACTCGGCGAGCTTCAATCTGGCCACAGGGGGAATGGCCGGAACCCGTGCATGAATCGGGTGGTTATGCATATGACGGGAGCCATTGTTCGCGGCGTGCGCTCCGAGGCATACGGCGCTCCTTCTCGGCGCGCGCCCCCGAGGGGAACTGCGCCCGGCGTCCACCGTAGGCGACCGCGAATCGGCGCCGCGTGTCGGGCCCCCCGCGCCCTGTGCCTGATCGCCTCCCTCCCCCACACTGGTGATCGATCAGCGCGGAGATCGATCAGCGCGGTCGATCAGCGCGGTCGACCAGCACGAAGGAGGCACGGCATGGCGGGGTCGGTCGGCGGACGGCGGCGGGGACTCGGCTCACCGTGGTGGCGGGCCGCGGTCGCCCTCCTCGCGGGCGCGCTGCCCGCCCTGGCGTTCCCCGCCCCCGCCCTGTGGTGGCTCGCCTACGTCGCCCTCGTACCGTGGCTGCTGCTGATCCGGTCCGCTCCCACCGGCCGCCGCGCCGCGCTCGACGGGTGGCTCGGCGGCGCCGGGTTCCTGCTGGCCGTGCACCACTGGCTGCTGCCGAGCCTGCACGTCTTCATCCTGGTGCTGGCCGCCCTGCTGGGGCTGTTGTGGGCGCCGTGGGGGTGGCTGGTGCGCCGGACGCTGGGCGGCTCACCCGGTCGTACGGGCACGACGGCGGCGGCCCTGGTCCTCGTGCCGTCCGGGTGGCTGATGGTCGAACTCGTCCGCTCCTGGCAGTACCTGGGCGGCCCGTGGGGCCTGCTGGGCGCCAGTCAGTGGCAGGTCGCGCCCGCGCTGCGGCTCGCGTCCGTCGGCGGCGTGTGGCTGGTCAGCTTTCTCCTCGTGGCGGTGAACACGGGCGTCGCCGCGCTGATCGCGCTCCCCCGGGCCCGTACGGCCGCCGTCGCCGGGCTGCTGGTGTGCGCGGCGGCGGGCGGCGCGGCGTGGGCGTGGGCGCCGCTGCCCGAGAAGGCGGGCACGGTCCGTATCGCCGTCGTCCAGCCGGGGGTGATCGCCGGCGGCGCCGACGGGCAGCGCCGCTTCGACCGCGAGGAGGAGCTGACCCGGCGGCTCGCGGGGCGCGGCGTGGACCTGGTGGTGTGGGGCGAGAGCAGCGTGGGCCAGGATCTGGGGAAGCGGCCGGACCTGCGGGCGCGCCTCGCCGCGCTGTCCCGGACGGTGGGCGCGCGGCTGCTGGTCAACGTCGACGCCCGGCACGCGGACGAGCCGGGGATCTACAAGAGTTCGATGCTGATCGGCCCGGACGGGCCGACCGGTGACCGCTACGACAAGATGCGGCTGGTGCCGTTCGGCGAGTACGTTCCGGCGCGGTCGGTGCTGGGCTGGGCCACCTCCGTGGGCAAGGCGGCGGGCGAGGACCGCAAGCGGGGCGAGCACCCCGTGGTGATGCGGATCGGCGGCGCGGACGGCCTGCGCGTCGGCCCGCTGGTCTGCTTCGAATCGGCCTTCCCCGACATGAGCCGCCATCTGGTGCGCGAGGGGGCCCAGGTGCTCGTCGCGCAGTCGTCGACCTCGACCTTCCAGCACAGCTGGGCCCCCGAGCAGCACGCCTCGCTGGCCGCGCTGCGGGCCGCCGAGACCGGACGGCCGATGGTGCACGCGACGCTGACGGGGGTCAGCGCGGTCGCCGGGCCGCGCGGCGAGGCGGTCGGCGGCCGGCTCTCCACCTCCCGCAGCGCGTCGGCCGTCTACGACGTGCCGCTGGCGCGCGGCACGAGCGTGTACGTGCGGACCGGCGACTGGCCGGTGTACGGGGCCCTGGCCGCGCTCGCGGTGTTCTGCGCGGCCGAGGGCGTACGGGCCTTCAGGAAGCCTGGTCCAGCGCGAGGTTGACGACGCGCTCGCACAGTTCGTGCGTGCGCAGGGCGTCCTCGGCGTCCCAGGGCTCCCCGGCCCGTACCGCGTCGAGGAAGGCCAGCGTGATCTGCTCGATGCCGCGCTGGCGGGCGACCGGCACCCAGTCGCCGCGCCGGCGCACGCCGAGCGCGCCCTCGTGGTCGACGGTGTCGCCGAGGTTGAACACCTGGCGCTTGGCGTCCTGCCCGGAGACGTCGAGGATCTCCTCGCTGGAGCCGCTGAGCCGGTTCATGGTGCCGATGGCGGTGAAGCCGTCGCCGGAGAGCTGGAGCACGACGTGGTGCATGAGGCCGTCGCGGACCCGGGCCCGTACGTCGATGTGCTCGACGGCGCCGGGGACGAGGAAACGGAGGGTATCGACGACGTGGATGAAGTCGTCGAAGACGAGAGTGCGCGGGGCCTCGGCGAGGCCGACGCGGTTCTTCTGCATCAGGATCAGCTCGCGCGGGTGCTCCGCGCACTGCGCGTAGCCGGGTGCGTAGCGGCGGTTGAAGCCGACGGTGAGGCCGACGCCGCGGCGGTGGGCGAGGCGGACGAGCCGTTCGCTGGTGGCCAGGTCGTACGCGAGGGGTTTGTCGACATAGGTCGGCACCCCGGCTTCCAGGAGGCGGGTGACGATCTCCGGGTGGGCGGCGGTCGGGGCGTGCACGAAGGCCGCGTCGAGGCCCGTGGCGAGCAGCGAGTCGAGGTCGGTGTGGCGGTGCGCGGCGGGGATGCGGTAGGTGTCGGCGACGCGGTGGAGGGTGGCCGGGGTGCGGGTCTGCACGTGCGGTTCCACCCCCGGCCGGGTGGTGAGTACCGGCAGATACGCCTTCTGCGCAATGTCGCCGAGCCCGATGCAGCCGACCTTCACTAGTGCTCCCTGGTGCGCGTGCTGTCCGATCTTTGCCCCGGCAGCATACGGGCGTCGCGGCGCGCGGCGGTCCGGTATGCCGTCGCGGGCGCGCGGCGGCGCCAGGGGGCCGATAATGCCTCGCCGGTGCCGCTCCGATGCTCCGCCGGGCCCGATAATCCCTCGCCCCGACGCCGGTCGGCGTTCATGATGGCGGCCATGACCATTCCCGAGCTCACCCCGCCTCCCCAGATCCCCTCGCCAGCCACGACCGCCGACGAACGCGCCATGCTGGAGGGCTGGCTGGAGCAGCACCGGACCGTCCTCGCCGTCAAGTGCGCCGGGCTCGACGACGCGCAGCTGCGCGAGGCGTCCGTGCCGCCCTCGGACCTCACGCTGATGGGGCTCGTACGGCATATGGCGGACGTCGAGCGCGGCTGGTTCCGCCGGGTGCTCGCCGGGGAGGACGCCCCGCCGCTCCATTACAGCGACGACGACCTGGACGGGGACTTCCGCGTCACCGAGCAGGACACTTTCGGGACCGTCTACGCCACGTGGCAGCACGAGATCGAGCGGGCCCGGGAAGCGGCCGCGTCCCGGTCGTTGGACGATCTCAACCTCGGCGCGCACCGCAGCGGCGAGACGTTCAATCTGCGCTGGATCATGACGCACATGATCGAGGAGTACGCGCGCCACAACGGCCACGCCGATCTCATCCGGCAGTCCATCGACGGTGCCACCGGCGACTGAACGGCCTGTACAGGGCCCCCCGGGGCCGCTTCCGCATCGGCGACCAGTCCAATTTTTGACGATTGGACCGAGCCACGCGGCCTTCGCCGGATTAGCGTCTGACGCGCGAACCGACGAACGGAGCCCGTGGTGCACCCTCAACTCGCCGCCGACCTGGAACGGCTGCCGGAGCTGCTGGAGGCCGCGCGCGGGCACGCCGCGGCCTTCCTCGGCGGACTGGACGAACGCCCGGTCGTCCCGGTCGCGCAGGCGCCCGCCGCTGCCGCTCCGCCCACGGGCGGGGTCGGCTTCGGCGCCGCGCTGCGGGAGTTCGCAGAGCGCTGGGAGCCGGGCCTGTCGGCGGGGGCGGGGCCGCGCTACCTCGGTTTCGTGACCGGCGGCGTGACGCCCGCCGCGCTCGCCGGGGACTGGCTGACCTCGACCGTCGACCAGAACCCCATGTCGTCGCTGGACCCCGCCGGGCAGCGCCTGGAGCGGGAGACCGTCGGCTGGCTGCGCGATCTCTTCGGCCTGTCGGACGTCCACGAGGGGAACTTCGTCAGCGGCGCCACGATGTCCAACACCGTGGGCCTGGCCGTCGCCCGCGAGTGGCTCGGGGAGCGGCGCGGCGTCTCGCCGGCCGAGGCGGGGGCCGCGGCCCTCGGCCCCGTGCGGGTGCTGTCGGGCAGCCCGCACTCCAGCATCGCCAAGGGCCTGTCGATGCTCGGCCTGGGCCGCTCCGCCCTGGTCCCGGTGGCCGCGCTCCCCGGCCGGGAGGCCGTCGACCCGGCCGCCCTGGAGCGGGCCCTGCGGGAGGCCGACGGCCCCTGCGTCGTCGTCGCCAACACGGGAACGGTCAACACCGTCGACTTCGACGACCTGCGCGCCATCGCCGCGCTGCGCGAGCGGTACGGCTTCTGGCTGCATGTAGACGCCGCCTTCGGCGCGTTCGCCGCCCTCTCCCCCGCCCACGCGCACCTGGTCGACGGCATCGATGAGGCCGACTCCCTCTGCGTGGATCTGCACAAGTGGCTGAACGTGCCCTACGACAGCGCGGTGCAGTTCACCCGCCGCCGCGACCTCCAGGCCCGTGTCTTCCAGAACGCCGCTGCCTACCTCGGCCCGCTCGGCGACGTGCCCGAGGCGGTCCACCTCACTCCGGAGAACTCCCGGCGGCTGCGGGCGCTCGCCGCCTGGTTCACCCTGCGCGCGTACGGGCGGGACGGCTACCGCGAGATCGTTGAACGATGCGTGGCCTGCGCCCGTACGGTCGGCGAGGCTGTCGACGCCCACCCCGGTCTGCGCCTCCTCGCGCCGGTCCGGCTCAACGTCGCCTGCTTCACCCTGGCCGAGGACCCCAGCGCCGAACGGCTCGCCGCCCTCGCGCGCGAGCTGGCGGGCACGGCCTTCCTGACGCCCACGGTGTACGCCGGGCAGCCCGCGCTGCGCGCCGCGTTCAGCAATTGGCGCACGACCGCGGACGACGCCGAGCGCGTGGTCAAGGCCCTCGTGGACGCCGTCGATTCGCTGCGGGGCGGGGCGCCTGCCTGATCGCGCCTCATGGCTGCGCTGGTACGGGCGTAGGGACGTACGGGAGGGGCCGGCGTACGAGCGGTGCGGATGGTACGGACGTACGGGAGGGGCCGGCGTACGGGCCGTACGGATGGTACGGACGTACCGGCGGGTGGGGACCGTAACGGGGGGGGCGCTGAACCTCACGTCGCCGGCTGCCCGTACCACCGCGCCAGCTCCCCCACGGCCTCGGCGAGCGCGGCCCGCAGTTCCGGCGGGCCGAGCACCTCGGCCTCCACGCCCAGCCGCAGCACGTCGTGGACCGCGACCGGCAGGGACTCGACGGGCAGCGTGACCCGCGCCCAGCCGTCGCGATCCGGCTCTCCCGCCGCCGCGGCGGCCGCCCCGCCGACCGCGCCGAACTGCGCGGGGAGCAGCTTCAGCCCCCTCGGCGACAGCCTCAGCAGCGCCTCGCCCCGGAAGCGCAGGCCCTCCAGCCGCCGCGCGGACTGCTGCCAGTAGGCGGCCAGGTCGAAGCCGGCCGGGCGCTCGAAGGGCTCGTCGAGGACGTCGACGGTGAGGACGCGGGAGACCCGGTACGTACGGACGCTGTCCTCGGCGCGCGCCACGAGGTACCAGATGCCGCCCTTGAGCACGAGGCCCAGGGGCTGGAGTTCGCGGTGCACCTCGCCGTTCCAGCGCCGGTAGTGGACGCGCAGGACGCGCTGCTGCCAGACCGCCTCGGCGACCGGCGCGAGCAGCGGCACCGGGTCGGCGTCGCGGAACCACGCGGGGGCGTCCAGGTGGAAGCGCTCCTGGATGCGGCGCGAACGCTCCCCCAGCCCGTGCGGCAGCGCGGCCCGCAGCTTGAGCTGCGCGGTGGCGAGGTCCGCGCCGAGGCCCAGCTCGGCCGCCGCGCCCGGCGTTCCGGCGAGGAAGAGCGAGTCGGCCTCGTCGCCGGTGAGCCCGGTCAGCCGGGTGCGGTAGCCGTCCAGCAGCCGGTAGCCGCCGGCGGGTCCCCGGTCCGCGTAGACCGGCACGCCGGACGTACCGAGCGCCTCGACGTCCCGGTAGACCGTGCGGACCGAGACGCCGAGCTCCTCCGCGAGCTCGGGCGCGGTCATCCTGCCGCGGTTCTGGAGCAGCAGGAGCAGGGAGAGGAGGCGGTCGGCGCGCATGGCGACATTGTCCGACGCCCGTCCGCCGTACCTGACAGAAGGTGTCAGGTACGGCGGACAGGCTGAGCCCATCGCCGTACGGACCGCCCGTGCGCAGCTGGAAGGGAACCGTCATGACCACGCACGCCACCGGCGCCTTCACCTACGCCGACTGGGACGAGAACCCGGCCGGGGAGGTCGAGGGCGCGGCCCGGCTCGCCCACGCGCGGGTGACCAACCACTTCACGGGCGCGATCGAGGCGGCCGGCACCTCGTGCGAGTACACGATCGTCTACACCAGCGGGACGACGGGCGTCTTCGCCGGATACGAGCAGCTCGACGGCGCCCTCGACGGCCGCAGGGGCAGCTTCGTCCTGACCCAGCGCGGGCACTTCGACGGGGAGGGCGCCGTGCACTGCGCCTTCGAGGTGCTGGCCGGGGCGTCCGGCGGCGCGCTGACCGGGCTGTCCGGAAAGGGCGCCTTCACCGCCCGGCGGGGCGAGAAGGAGATCGCCTACACCTTCGACTACGACCTCGGCTGAACCGAGGCCGTACGCCTGAGCCGAGCCGAGCTGAGCCGGACTGGACGCCGGGCGGGGGCGTCCGGGGCCGAGTCAGGCGGCGAGGTCCGGGATCCGCCAGTCTATGGGCCGGTGGCCCTGGGCCCCGACCGCCGCGTTGATCTGGGTGAAGGGGGTGGAGCCGAAGAACTTCTTGGCGGACAGCGGTGAGGGGTGCGCGCCCTTGACCACGGCGTGCCGCTCCTCGTCGATGAGCGGCAGCTTCTTCTGCGCGTAATTGCCCCACAGGACGAAGACCGCCGGGTCGGGGCGGTCGGCCACCGCGCGGATCACGGCGTCGGTGAACTTCTCCCAGCCCTTGCCCTTATGGGAGTTGGCCTCGCCGCCGCGGACCGTCAGCACCGCGTTGAGCAGCAGCACGCCCTGCTGTGCCCACGGCATCAGATAGCCGTTGTCGGGGACGGGGTGGCCCAGCTCGGCGTGCATCTCCTTGTAGATGTTCCGCAGCGAGGGCGGGGTCTTGACGCCCGGCCGCACGGAGAAGCACAGGCCGTGCCCCTGCCCCTCGCCGTGGTACGGGTCCTGCCCGAGGATCAGCACCTTCACCTGGTCGTACGGCGTCGCGTCGAGGGCCGCGAAGACCTCCTCGCGCGGCGGGTGGACCGGGCCCTTCGCCCGCTCCTCCTCGACGAAGCCCATCAGCTCCTTGAAATAGGGCTTCTCCAGCTCGTCGCCGAGGACGCCCGCCCAGGACTCGGGCAGCATGTCGGTCACGTTCAACAACCTCCGGTGTGTGATCCGCTGTCGAGAACAGAACTTACCGGCGACCACTGACAACGGCCGGTGGGAGCGGCGGACCGGGGTCCGTCGCTCCCACCCGTGGGCCGTATCGGGGCTACACCCCGGCGTTGAGGAACAGCCCGCCGTCGACGACGAGGTTCTGGCCGGTGATCCAGCCCGCCGCGTCGGAGAGCAGGAACGCGGCCGCGCCCCCGATGTCCGAGGGGACGCCGAGCCGTCCCAGCGGGTAGTTCGCGGCGGCCTCCGCCTCCCGGTCCTCGTACAGGGCGGCGGCGAACTTGGTCTTCACGACGGCCGGAGCGATCGAGTTGACCCGTGCCATCGGCGCCATCTCGTGGGCGAGCTGGAGGGTGAGGTTGACCATCGCGGCCTTGCTCATGCCGTACGCCCCGATGAACGGGGAGGCGGAGACGCCGGCGACGGAGGCGATGTTGACGATCGCGCCGCCGTGCTCCTTCTGCCAGGCCTGCCATGTCCGCTGGGCGAAGCCGAGCGCGGAGAGGACGTTGGTCTCGTACACCTTGCGGGCGACGCCGAGGTCCAGCTCCGTGATGGGGCCGAAGACGGGGTTGGTGCCCGCGTTGTTGACGAGGTAGTCGATGCGCCCGAAGGTCTCCATGGCGCGTTCGACGACCGTCGCCCGGTGCGCGTCGTCGGCGGCCTTGCCGGGCACGCCGATCGCGCGGTCCTCGCCGAGCCGCCGCACGGCCTCCTTGAGGGCTTCCTCGCCGCGCCCGGTGATCACGACGCGGTCGCCGCGCGCCACGAGCGCCTCGGCGATGCCGTATCCGATGCCGCGGCTCGCGCCCGTGATGATGGCGACCCGCCCGGGGCCGCGGCCCCCGGCGTCCTCGGTGCGCTCCTGGTCCTGTGCACTCATGCGGTGTGCCGTTCCTCGTCGGTTGAACGGGTCGGTGAATCGGTGGCGGCGCGACGGCGCCGGCCGGGCGTGGTCAGTTGAGGGGGCCGCCGGCCACGTACATGACCTGCCCGGAAACGAACCCGGCCGCCTCGCCCGTGAAGAAGGCGATGGCGTTGGCGATGTCGTCGGGCACGCCCACCCGCTGGACGGGGATCTGGGTGGCGGCGGCGGCCTGGAACTCCTCGAATCCCATGCCGACGCGCTCGGCGGTGGCGGCGGTCATGTCGGTGACGATGAACCCGGGGGCCACGGAGTTGGCGGTGATGCCGAACTTGCCGAGCTCCTTGGCGAGGGTCTTGGTGAACCCTTGGAGGCCGGCCTTGGCCGCGGCGTAGTTGACCTGGCCCCGGTTGCCGAGCGCGGAGGAGCTGGAGAGATTGACGATGCGGCCGAAGCCCGCGTCCACCATGTGCTTCTGGCAGGCGCGCGACATCAGGAACGCGCCCCGCAGATGCACGTTCATGACCGTGTCCCAGTCGGACTCGCTCATCTTGAAGAGGAGGTTGTCACGGAGCACGCCGGCGTTGTTGACGAGGATGGACGGGGCGCCGAGCTCGGCCGCCACCCGGGCGACGGCGGCGTCGACCTGGGCCGGGTCGGAGACGTCGCAGCCGACGGCGAGGGCCTTGCCGCCGGCCGCGGTGATCTTCTCCACGGTGTCCGCGCAGGCGGCCTCGTCGAGGTCGAGCACGGCGACGGCGCGGCCCTCGGCGGCCAGCCGCACGGCGGTCGCCGCGCCGATGCCGCGGGCCGCGCCCGTCACGACGGCTACGCGCTGCTCAGTGGTGGACATGCGGGATCTCCTCAGCTCGGAAGCGGCTCGCGACTCACCGGCCGGGTCCGGCTTGGGGTGAGCAACCGCTTAGTACCTTCGGCAGAGCTGACGCTAGAAGCCTGGCCACCGGCTGTCAACGCCTCCCCCGCTCACCTCACCAGCAGGTCGAGCAGGCGCTCCGCTTCCGCCTCCGGATCGGCGGTCAGCCCGGTGTGCACCGGGCCGGGCTGTACGACCGTACTGCGCGGCGCGATCAGCCAGCGGAAGCGCCGCCCCGCGTCGTCCGAGGCGGCCTGACCGGCCCGCTCGCCGCCGAGGCAGACGCCCTCGACCGCGCCGAGCGCCACCCGTACGCCCTCGACGTCGACGCCGGGGGCCAGCGCGAGCAGCCGCGTCTCGTCCAGGTGCGTACGGGCGACGACGAGGCTCCTGGCCCGGCAGTAGACGAGTACGCCCGCGTTGATCATCTCGCCGCGTTCGATGCTCGGTACGACGCGCAGCAGGGCGTACTCGAAGACATCGCGGCCGTGGTTCGCGGCGCTCACTTGACGGCCTTCCGGTGCAGTCGGGAGGCGATCCATTCCGGCGCCTGCGAGGGCTTGTCCTGCGAGGGCGCGCCGATCGTGATCTGATCGGTGACCGTACGGGCGCGCTCCAGCAGCACCTCGACGTACGCACGGCGCAGCGCGTCCGCGCTGTCGAAGCCCGGCTCGTCCACGAGCCACTCGTCGGGCACGTCGGCGGCGACCTCGGTCAGCAGTCCCTCGGTGACCTGTGGCGCGAGCTCGGCGGCGGCAGCGGCGATGTCCGGCGCGAAGGGCGCCAGGACATGGTCGGAGGCGTCGTACGGCTTGGCGGCCGACTTCCGGGCGCCGGGCCAGTTGTGGTGCCAGATCATGGTGGCCCCGTGGTCGATCAGCCACAGCGCGCCGTGCCAGACGAGGAGGTTGGGGTTGCGCCAGGACCGGTCCACGTTGTTGATGAGCGCGTCGAACCAGACCACCCGCCCGGCCTCCGCCGCACCGACCTCGAAGGCCAGCGGATCGAACCCGAGCGACCCCGGCAGATAGTCCATCCCGAGGTTCAGCCCGCCGCTCGCCTTGAGCAGATCCTGCACCTCTTCGTCCGGCTCGCTCAGCCCGATGACCGGATCGAGCTCGATCCCCACCAACTCCGGCACCCGCAACCCGAGCCTGCGCCCGAGCTGCCCGCAGATGACCTCGGCGACAAGGGTCTTCCGCCCCTGCCCGGCCCCGGTGAATTTCATGACGTACGTACCCAGGTCGTCGGCTTCGACGAGCCCCGGCAGCGACCCGCCCTCACGCAGGGGCGTGATGTAGCGGGTGGCGGTGACTTTCTCTAGCACTTTCCCAGGCTCCAGAAGTATTTAGCCCAATAATCAACGGAAGGCTTCGGGCGGCGTGAGCCCCGGAGAATCCCCGGAATCAGCCCTGGGGAGAATCTGGGGAGTTTCGGCCGGCACGCTGCACCCTCCCCCGTCCCCGAGCAGCCCGTCGATCGCGGCACGCCCCTGCTTCCGGCCTCCGGCATGAAGTGAGCATAGTAACCGAGCGTGACAGCCGGCGAAGAGTGCCCGAGCCACCGCGCCAACGTCACCACCGACTCGCCCGCCTCCAGAAGGAGAACGCCTTCCTGGCGGTGAGCGCCAGCTCCGGGGCCGGGGCGCCGATGTCGTCCAGGTGCTCGATCCACCGCAGCTCGTCCGCGAGCGGATCGCCGGCCGGGTCCGACCACGGGCGGGCGGCGGCCGGCATGTTCGCCGCCGGCACGTTCCAGTCGACCTCCAGCGTCAGGCCGTTCTCCTGAAGCAGCGAGAACCGCCCGTCGGTGAGCACGTCCCCGGCCGCCAGCTCCAGCCGCGAGCGGATCGCCTCGGTGTGCCGCTCCACATCGTCATACAGCAGCTCGATCAACCGGTCCTGGTCCGCCCCGTGGGACGCCTCCAGGAGGATCTGCTCCTGCTCGCCCACCACGAGCTTCTGCCCCAGCGGGGGCAGCGCGCCCTCGCGGGAGGTCTGCCACGCCTCACGCGTCGCGAACGGCACGCTCGCGTCGAACGCCCGGTACTTCGCGACGTTCACGTACCGGCCCGAGTCCTTGACCCGCCACTTGACCTCCGGCAGCTCCACCATCGGGAAAATGCTCTGGGTGAGCAGGAAATCCGCCGGAGTGGGTACCGCGCGGGCGAACGCGGTGAGGTCCGCGACCGCGACATCCTTCAACAGGTCCTGAATCGTCACAGCTCACGCCGCCGATCACACGAAGCGGATCTGCGCCGCGCGCGGGTGCCACGCCAGCTCCGCGAGGTCGATGCCGCCCGGGACCTTCGACGCCTTCACCGCGCCGTGCCACAGCAGCGCCGCCGGCACCCGCGCCTGGCCCGGCGCGAACGGCGCCTCGGAGATCACGAAGCCGCGCAGCACCTGGCGGCCGCAGTGCGCCTGCGGGTCGTAGGGGCCGTAGAGGCCGGACTCGGCGACCCGGGCGACCGGCACGCCTGAGAGCACCCGGCCGTACGGCTCGCAGCCGTCGCCGCACACGTAGTGCGTGCCCTCGCAGAACAGGCTGAGGTCGAGGGTGATCGTCTCGACGGAGTCGGTGCCGTGCAGGGACGCCAGCCACTCGCGGTTGGCGGTCGTGTACTCGGACTTCGAAACGGGCTGAATGGACATGCGTGTCTCCCTGAACGTTGCGGTCACCTCCGCACACCGCCCACGAAGACGGTGCCGTCCACGAAGTCGAAAAGGGGCGTGGTCCCCAAGTTCCGGGCCCGGCTACCGGGCGGGGGAGCCGCCCGACTCACCGATCAGGCCGCGGCGCCGGGCCATCTCCAGCCCCGCCGCCCCCGCCTTCACCACCGGGGCCGTACGGGTTGGACCGCGCCCGGCCGGAGCACCCGCCGGAGCCGCCGCCACTGGCGTGCGCACCTGGCCGAACAGCTCGGGGCGGCGCGCCCGCAACGCCTCGGCGGCCGACTGGAACTGCGCCTCTCCCGCGTCCTCGTCATCCACCGCCAGCAGCCGCTCCGCGTCCACCAGGTCCTCACCGTGCGAGCCGAGCGCCACCAGCGCGGCCCGTCGCAGCGCCGCCCGCTCCCGCTCACCCGCCAGCTCCTCCCGCCGCGCCGCCTGCAACTCACGCTCCTGCGCAGCCTGTTCGCGGCGCTCCACCTCCGACAGCGCGGCCTGCTCGGCCTCCCGCTGCACGGAAACGAACTCGGACAGCTCCTTCGGGCTCTCGAAGCCGAGCGTGGCCAACAGCCGCTTGACCGCAGCCCGTTCGCCCTGCGCCTTCTCTCGGGTGAGCATCTTCCCCAGGCGGTCCTGCGTCACGGTGACCGCCTGCTCTGACCCACCGCCCTCGGGGGCTCCATCCAGCTGGTCGTTGGTCTCGTCCTCCGCAGAGGCCCCGAGAACCGGGAAGATCGGCCGCCCATCACGGCGGAAACCGACGGGACCACCCGTCGGCAGGGGCCGGACCATACAACTCCTCCAGGTACGCGCCCCCGCGCTGCCGCCAGTGTAACCACCCACGCCGACACAGCCAGGATCATAGGCACCTGATCGCCCGCCGCACGACAACAAGCCCGCGAAAGAACTGTTCATCCGGGCGCGTGCTCGTCATCCCGAACTCGCCATCATCTGGGCCGATGCCCGCCGAACCGGGGCCGTTCGCCGAGTGGACCAAGACCGAGCTGAAGCTCACCGCCAGAAGCTGTGCCGCATTCCCTAACCCGTGACCGTCTGCGACAGGAAGCGGGCTCGTTCACCAGTGGGGCGCGGTGCGCGGGTTATCGGGTGTCAACAGCACGGTCTGGCAGCCGTGTTCGCGCCCCATGTCCCCTCAGCGCCGGGAAGAAGGCCAGTCCGTGCCTCGCAGTTGCTCCCACAGCACGCGCAGGGCCCGCACCTCATCCGCGACCGAGGCGACGGATCGGGAGTCGACGTTCGGCAGGCCGATCCGGCGACCAGAGGTGAGGCGGACCACGACGAACTCGCCGCTCAGCCTGTTCCTGCGGATCTCGAAGTCCTGGATGTCGCCCCACGCCACTCGCCTCGTCTCCAAAGGGACGCGCACCTCGATGTAATCGGGATGCGTGGTCGTCGCAAACTGCTTGCTGACCCACCACTTGCCGCTGCTGAAGGTGCGAAAAGCCGGCTCATTCGTCATGGCCGACGATCGTAGGCCCAGCGGAGCCGGGCCCCGATTGCTGAATTCTGCGATGACCTGTACGCCAGACCGCTGCCGGGCAGAGACCACGGCGGCGGGTGCCGGCCGGACCCGTGAACGGGCCGGGCCGACACCCGCACACCAACCAGGATCAGAACCAGAACGCCCCTGCGCCTTCGGGAGCTTCGCTGCCCACGCCCTGGGTGCGTTCGGCGAAGCCTCCGACCTCGGCGAGCAGCGGGGGCTCGTACACGTCATCCGGTTCGATGATCAGATTCTCGGCCATGCGGACACCTCCCGGTCACACGGATGGACTATCCACCCATCAGGGATATCCAGCACCTACCGGATGTCCACACTGCACTCCGCCGAATATCACCCGTACGAGTGGCCACCGCGCGAGAGCGAGTGAGCGTCTTGCTCCCGGCCGGCGCGGTCCTCCTGGTCCTCGTCGCGCCCGCGCCCGGCGGCGGCCTCCGCTCTCCGCGCGGCAGTTTCCCGTTCCGCCGTGGCCCGGATGCGTTCCACCTCCTGCGCGGCGTCCTTGATCGGGTACCCGGCCTCCACCAGCATCGCCACCGCCGTCTCCAGCGACAGCACCCCCGCCCCGAAAGCCGTGACCACCTCCTCCAGCACCGCCGCGCGGTCGGTCGGGGTGTGCGGCGCCCACGACAACCGGGCCGCCCACGACTCCCCGACCAGCCACCCCTCCGCCCGGCCGGCCTGGTACAGGCGCTGCACCATCTTGAACAGCAGCCGGTACTTGTGCTCCCGCGCCAGCCGCATCATCGCCACCAGCGCGTCCAACGGCCCCAGCGCGAGCTTCAGCGCGTACCCCGACGGCACCTCGGAGGCATCCAGCGTGCCTAGACCGGCCGCCGTGATCCCGGAGTTCGCCGCGATCCGGTCCAGCAGGTGATCCACCCGCGCCCGCAACTCCGCCAACTGCGGCGAGGTGTCGAGCGCATCCATCCGGCCCGTCTCGCCGAGCTGCCACACCGCACCGGCCTCCACCGTCAGCCGCTCCGGCCGCCCCGTGGCCCGGTCCACCGGCAACCGCGCCCCGGCCAGCCCGATGATCGGCGTGCCCGTCGTCGCCGACGCCGCCGACCCGTCCGAATCGGTCGCGGCCAGCTCGTCCAGGCCCTGCAGGACCCGGGCCAGCGCCGAGCGCCCCCAGTGCTCCCCGGCCGCCGGGATCGTGTTCGCCAGGTGCACCACCGGCACGAAATCGATCATCAAGTCGAGCCGGTTCAGCTCCGTACCATCCGGCCGCACCCGGAACGCGGCCTTGTCCATCGGCAACTGGTCCAGCGTCTGGCCGCGCTTGATGTCCTCCAGCAACCACTCCGCATCCGTGAGGTAGCACGTCACGTCCGACGCCCGCCCCGGATCCCACGGATACCCCCGCACCCCAGCCCCATCGCTCCCGCCCGCGTCCCCGGCCGGTTCGGCGTCCTCGGCGACCGGGCCCAGCTCGTAGGTCACCCGCCGCACCCTGGCCTTCAGCCCCGCCGCCTCGTCCTCCGGCAGCTCCCACGCCAGATGCACCCGCGACGGGAAGTCCTCGTCCTCATCCGCCCACTGCGGGAAGAAGAACCCCGGATCATGCACCCGCAGCGTCGGCCGCCGCCGTTGCGGATCCCACGCCAGCACCATCACGCCATCGCCCAGCAGCACCGCCGCCCGTTCCGCCTGCTGCATCCGAAACGACAGCAGCTCCTTCTCCGCCCACGTCCGCAACCGGTCCTGCACCGCGGCCGCCTCCGCCACCCCCGCGGTGGGCGTGTCCTCGTCCGCGTGCTCCGCGCCCTCCACGACGATCTTCTGCTCCGAGCCCAGGAGGTAGGCGAGCGCGGTGTCCACCAGGTTCGCGGCATCCCCCAACTCCCGCCGCTCCAGCGCCGCCTCGTCCCCGGTGACGGCGGCGAGCTGACCGGCCTGGTTGTTGTCGTACGACGCCAGCACCTTGTATGCCGCCAGCCGCCGCACCTCATCGGGCGGCACCCACGTCGCCGCCAGCTCCGGAAACGCCCTATCCCCAGGGCGGCCGGCAACGGCCATGACCGGCTTGTAGTTCAGCCACGACCACGCATCGATCACCAGTTGGCGCAGGCCCACGTCCACTCCCGGAAGCTCGGCCCCGCGCCGCAGCAACCCTACCCAGACGCCCACGTCCTCGGCGGCGAGCACAACGCAGGAGGGC
>NZ_JBHVHQ010000080.1:0-16870 GCF_042800135.1 Streptomyces sp. NPDC057654
GAGGACGGGCGGCGCGGTGCCGTCGAGTACGTACCCGTCGCCCGTCGCGACGGCGGTCAGCGTCCCGGCGCCGAGGGCGACGGCGGCGGCGCGCTTCCCGTCGACGAGGGTGCGGGCGAGGTCGGGGCGTTCCCCGGCGGCCAGCAGGGTGGAGGCGAGGACGGTCGGCAGATACGGCCCGGGGAGCGCGGCCCGCCCCGTCTCCTCCAGAACCACCGCCAGGTCCAGCAGCTCGCCGCCGTCGCCCCCGCACTCGTGCGGCAGATGCGGCCCCAGCAGCCCCAGTTCGGCCAGCCCGCCCCACCACGCGGCCCGCCCTGTACCGCCGCCGGGCGCGTCGAGCAGCTTGCGCACCTCTTCGGGCGGTACGGCACGAGCGATCCAGCCGCGGACGGCCTGTGCCAATTCGCGTTGCTCTTGCGTGATTCCGATGCCCATGCGCGCAGACTAGAACACGTTTCATTCTGACGGAAGGTCAGATGCGGGGCTCGGTGGGCGTGCGGGCCTCGGGGGTGGGGTGGGCTTGCGCTGTACGTCCGGAGGGAGCCCGCCCCGAGCAGGGGACGCCGCCCCCGGAGCCGTTCGCAGCGTGAACCAGACCGCCTTGCCGGTGGCCCCCGCGCGTCATGCCGGGAGCGATCCGGCACGATGGGCCGTCGAGCTAACCGCCCCAGCAGCAACTCCAGCCACAGCCCCGATGCCAGCCCGACCCAGGCCCCGCCCCCAGGAGGACGCCATGGCGCCCAAGCCCGAGATTCTCGCCGCCTTCGAGGCGGCGAAGGGCTTCATGCCCCTCGACGAGGGCCTCGCCCTCCACGCCGCCGCCGAGGAGGCCGCCCGGCTCGGCCTGCCGCTGGTCGAGGTCGGTACGTACTGCGGGCGCTCGACCATCCTGCTCGCCGACGCCGCGCGGGGCGCCGGAGTGAGCGCCGTGACGGTCGACCACCACCGCGGCAGCGAGGAGCAGCAGCCGGGCTGGGAGTACCACGACCCCGACGTCGTCGACCCCGAGGTCGGCCGGATGGACACGCTCCCCGCCTTCCGCCGCACCCTGCACGCCGCCGGGCTCGAAGAGCACGTCGTCGCCGTCGTCGGCCGCTCCCCGCAGGTCGCCGCCCTGTGGGCCGCGCCCGTCGGCCTCGTCTTCATCGACGGCGGCCACACCGACGAGCACGCCACCGGCGACTACGAGGGCTGGGCCCCGCACGTCGCGCCCGGCGGCACGCTCGTCATCCACGACGTCTTCGCCGACCCGGCCGACGGCGGGCAGGCCCCGTACCGGGTCTACCGCCGCGCCCTGGAGTCCGGCGCGTTCACCGAGGTGTCGGCGACGCGCTCGCTGCACGTGCTGCGCCGTACGGGCCCAGGCATCTGAGCGGCAGGGCGCCGCTGACGCACGTACCCCGCCAGGGCCATAGCCATAGCGGCCGCGGGCACGCGCTGCGCCGTACGGGCCAGACCCCGTGAGCCGTACGGGCCAGACCCCGTGAGCCGTACGGGCCAGGGCACGTGGGCCGTACGGCCGCTGATCACGCGCCGGACGACGCCACGGGGCGGATGCCGGCGGGCAAGGGGCTAGCATCGCCCGCGTGTCGAACGGCAGACCTACCCCCGCGCCCCGCCGCCCCCGAGTCGGCCCCCTCGTCGCCGGGCTGGCCGTGCTCATACCGCTCGGCTACGCCGGCTGGCTGGCGTGGGACGCGACGGGCGGCGGCAGCGCTTCCGAGGACGACGCGAAGCGCCCGGCGGCGGGCGCGGCGCCCACCCACCCGGCGGCGCGCGCCGGGGCGCGCCCCCTCGCCGGGAAGACCGTCGTCATCGACCCCGGCCACAACCCCCGCAACCGCGACCACACCGCCGAAATAGCTCGCGCCGTTCAAGCGGGCAAGGGCCACAAGGCGTGCGACACCACCGGCACCAGCACCGACGCCGGTTACGCCGAGGCCGCCTTCACGCTCGACGTCGCGCACCGTATGCGGTCGCTCCTCGAAGAGCGCGGTGCCAAGGTCACGCTCACCCATGACGCCGACCGGCCGTTCGGGCCGTGCGTGGACGAACGGGCGAGAATCGGGAACGCGGCGCACGCGGACGCGGCGGTTTCCGTGCACGCGGACGGCTCCGCCGTCGGGAACCGTGGATTCCACGTCATTCTGCCCGCGGCCGTCAAGCAGGACGGCGCCGACACTTCGTCCATCGTCGGTCCGTCCCGAGTACTGGGCGAGGGTATTGCCGGTGAGTTCGAGCGTGCCACGGGCAGTCGCCGGGCCAACTACATCGCGGCCGGCAGCGGCTTGAATGTCCGCGATGACCTGGGCGGTCTCAACCTCTCCACGGTGCCGAAGGTGTTCATCGAATGCGGCAATATGCGCGATCCGAAGGACGCCGCCGAACTCATCGAAGCGAAGTGGCGGCAAAAAGCGGCACGCGGTATCGCGGACGGCATTACGGACTTCTTGGCGAGGTAAGAACCCGCGCAAGGCCGCTCAAAGGCCGTACGGGGCCGCTCAAAGCCGGTGCGAGGCCGTTCAAAGCGCGTACGAAGCCGCTGAAAGCCCATGCGGGGCCGCTGAAAGTCCATGCGGGGCCGCCGGGAGCCGGTGGTCAGGCGCTATAGGAGCGGCAGGCCACGCCCGTGTCACAGGGGTGAAACGATGAGGACGCCCCGACCGTCCAGGCGATATGTTCACCCGTACGATGGGGGGCCACCCCCGCGCCCTCGCACCTCGCGTTCCGGCGACAGCGACAAAGAAGACCGACGAGACCGACAAAGGATTTCAGGTGAACATCCGCTCCCTCACTAGAGGCGACGGCGTGGTGATCGGAGCAGCGGTGTTGCTGTTCATCGCCTCGTTCCTCGACTACTACTCCGTCGACAACTGCGGTAGATTCTGCGACAAGCTCGATCTCCCCAACGCGTGGTCGACGGACGAGCTTTTCCTGGTGCTTCCGTCGGTGATCCTGACCGGCCTGATCGGCGCGATCCTTATCATCGGCGCGCGTTTTCAGCCCGCCGGCCGCAAGCTCGCGGGGCTCTCGCTCGACCAGTGGGGCGCGGCCCTCACGGTGGCCTCGGCCTGGTCCGCGATCTGGTCCCTGCTGGTCATTCCCCAGAAGGCGTCGGCGGGCATCGGCTCCATCCTCACCGTGATCGCGACCCTGGCGCTGGCCGCCGCGGCCGTGCTCACGCCGCGCCTCCCGGCGCTGAAGGCGGGCCTCCTCCCGGCGGCCGGCCCGAAGCCGTCCCCGTACGGCGTGGGCCCGAACCCGGGGTACGGCTACCCCGGCCCGGGCGCCGGCCAGCCCGGCGGCCCGTCCCCGTACGGCGCGCAGCCCGGCGGCCCGCAGCCGTACGGAGCCCAGCCCGGCCCGCAGCAGCACAACAGCCAGGGCGGTCAGGTCGGTCAGGCCGGCCAGCCGATGGCCGGTCAGCAGCAGCCGGGCCCGGCCGCGCAGCAGCAGCCCGCGGCGGCGCAGCAGCCCGGTCCGGAGTTCGCGCCGTTCTGGTTCGCGGTGCCGGTGGCCCGCCCGCTGTACGCGGAGGACGGCGCTCCGACGCCGATCGCCGAGCTCGCGCCCGGCACGTGGTACCTCGCGGTGGACCAGCGCGGCCAGGCGCTCATCGCCCAGACGCAGGACGGCCGCCGCGGCGTCCTCCAGGACACCACGGGCATCCAGCGCGGCTGACACCACACTGCGCGCCTCGCATTGACGGCCCCTCGCCCGCACTTCGCGGGTGAGGGGCCGTCGCGTTGCCCGGACACCGGGGTGACGGAGGCGTTGCCGAGCCCGTATCCCGGCCCGTACAGTCACGACGCACAGAACTGACATAGCGTCAGCTACCGTGGAGGGTGTGCACCATGCGGCTCGGCCTCGCACTCGGCTACTGGGGCCGCGGCCCCGACCCCCGCCATCTCGAACTGGCCAGGCTGGCCGAGGACTTGGGATACCACTCCCTCTGGACGTCCGAGTCCTGGGGCTCGGACGCCTTCACCGCGCTGACCTGGCTCGCCGCGCACACCACGCGGATCAAGCTCGGCACGGCGGTCGCGCAGATGGCCGCCCGTACGCCCACGGCCACCGCCATGCACGCGCTGACGCTCGACCACCTCAGCGAGGGCCGGGTCCTGCTCGGCCTCGGGCTGTCGGGCCCGCAGGTCGTGGAGGGCTGGTACGGACGTCCGTTCCCCAAGAGCCCGCTGACCGCGACGCGCGAGTACGTGGACGTGATCCGGCAGGTCCTGCGGCGCGAGGCCCCGGTGGAGCTGGCCGGACGCTTCCACTCCCACCCCTACGGGGGCCCCGACGCCGCCGGTCTCGGCAAACCCCTCAAGCCGATCACCCACCCGCTCCGCGCGGACCTGCCCGTACTCCTCGGCGCGGAGGGCCCCAAGAACATCGCCCAGACGGTGCGCATCGCCGACGGCTGGCTGCCGCTGTACTGGTCCCCGGCCCGCGCCGACGTCTACGCGCCGACCCTGGCCGAAGCGCCGCCCGGCTTCCTGGTCGCCCCCATGGCCCAGGCGAGGCTCTGCGACGACGTAACCGAGGGCCTGCTTCCGGTGAAGGCGATGCTGGGCTTCTACATCGGCGGCATGGGCCACGCCACCCGCAACTTCCACGCCGACCTCATGGCCCGCATGGGCTACGAAGAAGCGGCCCGGCGCGTACAGGAATTGTTCGGTCAGGGCCGCCGCGACGAGGCGATAGCCGCCGTCCCCGACGCCTTCGCCGACGAGATCTCCCTGGTCGGCCCCCGCGCCCGCATCGCGGAACGGCTGGAACTGTGGCGCGCCGGCCCGGTGACGGACCTGCTCGTCACCTCCCCGGACGCGGCGACGCTGCGGGCACTCGCGGAGCTCAACAGCTGAGCGCACCAGGGGAGTTACGAGCACCGGGGCTGTTACGGGCGCCGGGGCCGTTCTGGGCGCCGGGGCCGTTCTGGGTTCCGGAGCTGTTCCGGGTGAACACCCACAGCACGAACCCGGCACAGCTGAACCCTGCGCCCAACGCACAGACCGCGCCCCACCCGGCCGCCGCGTAGAGGGAGGTCGCGGCGATGGCGCCGGTGGCGCTGCCGACCGAGTAGAAGACCATGTACCCGCCGATCAGCCGGCTGCCCGCGGCCGGATGGAGCGCGTAGATCAGGGTCTGGTTGGTGACGTGGACCGCCTGCACGGCGAGGTCGAGGAGGACCACCCCGACGACCAGCGCCCAGAGCGAGCCGCGAGTGAAGGCGAGGGGCAGCCACGAGGCGGTGAGCAGCGCCAGGGCGATGCCGGTGGTCCGCCGGGAGAGCCCGCGGTCGCCCAGGCGGCCCGCGGCGGTCGCGGCCAGGGCCCCGGCGACGCCGATCAGCCCCAGCGCCCCGATCGCGCTGTGGGACAGGAAGTACGGCGCCTCGCTGAGCGGCAGCGCGACGCTGCTCCACAGCGTGCTGAAGGCGGCGAAGACCAGCAGCCCGAACAGGGCCCGGAGCCGCAGCAGCGGTTCTCTTACGAACAGGGTGACCGTGGAACGCAGGAGTTGCCCGTAACGGAGGGGCGGGGCGCCGATGTCGCTCGGGGGCGTGGGCGCGGAGTGGCCGTGCCGCGGCAGTACGCGATGCAGGACCAGAGCGAGCAGCGCGGTGAGCGACGCCGAGGCGAGGTAGACGGAGCGCCAGCCCGCGAGGTCGGCGAGGAGGCCGGAGACGGTGCGGGCGAGGAGGATTCCGCTGACCACACCGCTGGTGACCAGGCCGACGACCCGTCCGCGCCCGGCGGGAGGCGCCAGTGACGCCGCGAAGGCCACCAGTGTCTGCGTGACGACGGCGAGCAGTCCCGTGGCGGCGATGCCCGCGAGCAGCATCGCCGCCGTACGGGCGAAGGCCACTACCGCCAACGCCCCGACCAGGAGCAGCAGTTGTGTGACGATGAGCCGCCTGCGGTCGGTCACGTCGCCCAGCGGCACGAGGAAGAAGAGCCCCAGCCCGTAACCGACGTGCGTGAGGGTGACGACGCTGCCGACGAGTGCCGGGCTCATGGCGAGGTCGTGGCCCATGGTCACCAGGAGCGGCTGGGAGAAGTAGACGTTGGCCACGGCGGCGCCGCAGGCGACGGCGAACAGGACGACGAGGCCGCGGGAGAGGGCGGGCGCGGAGACTCCCCCTCCCCCGGCCTCATCCCGCCACGACACAGCCTCACCGGCATTGCCGGGCATCGACACCCCTCCCTCATTTCTGGTTTCATCTTGCTACCACATAGGAAAATAGCCGCCTTGGTAGCATGTTGCAACCGTCATGAATCGTGAGAGTGAGCGAGGAACGCCATGGTGACCAGAACGCGCTTCGACGACAGCGACTGCCCCGTCGCCCGGTCGGTGGACGCGATCGGCGACTGGTGGTCCCTGCTGATCGTGCGGGACGCCTTCGACGGGAGCCGGCGCTTCGGAGAGTTCCAGCGCAGCCTCGGCGTGGCCAAGAACATCCTCACCGCACGGCTGCGCTCCCTGGTCGCGGGCGGCGTCCTCGAAACCGTCCCCGCCTCGGACGGCAGCGCCTACCGCGAGTACGTACTGACGCCGAAGGGGAAGGCGCTCTTCCCCGTCATCGTGGCGCTGCGGCAGTGGGGCGAGCAGAACTTCTTCGCCCCCGGCGAGCCGCACTCGGAGTTGGTCGACCGCAGGGAGGAACGCCCTCTCCGCGCGCTGGAAGTGCTGTCGGCAGACGGCCGGCGGCTGGACTCCGAGGACACCGAGGTCCACAAGCTCTCCGCCGAATAGTTCGAGGCGGCGCGGCAGCGGGGTGGCGTCAGGCGTCGGCGGACGGCGGCTTGCCCTTGCCCCGGAGCCAGGTGTCGAAGACGCGGCCGAGGTCCTTGCCGGTGTGTTCTTCGAAGTGCCGGATGAACTGTGCGGTGTCGGCGTTGCCGTGCCGGTGGTCGTGGGTCCAGGCGCGTACGGCCTCGAAGAAGGGCTTGTCGCCGACGGCCTTGCGCAGCTTGTGCAGGACCATGGCGCCGCGGCCGTAGACCGGCGAGTCGGAGACGCGCGCCCCCGAGGGCGGGTCGGCGGGCGGGAAGGCCCAGATGCCCTCGCTCTCGTCGTCGCTGTTGTCGTAGAAGTCGGCGAAGATCTGGTCCGTGGAGCGCCCGCCCGTCTTCTCCTCCCACATCCACTCGGCGTACGTCGCGAAGCTCTCGTTCAGCCACATGTCGCGCCAGGTGCGCGGGGTGACGGAGTTGCCGAACCACTGGTGGGCCATCTCGTGCACCACGAGGGCCTCGTCCGGCGCCGCCTCGAAGTACGGCTTGGTCTGGGTCTCCAGGGCGTAGTCGAGGCCGGGGAGATGGTCGACGATCGCGCCCGCGCTGCTGAAGGGGTACGGGCCGAAGAGGCCGCGCTCCCAGTCGAGGACCTCGTCGATGGTGCCGGGCACGTCGATGCTGTCGTCGGCCTCGGTCTCGGCCTCCTCGGGATCGGTGGCGACGTAGAGGGGGATGTCGCCGGACTTCGAGGTGGCGACGTCGAAGTCGCCGATGGCGACGGTGGCGAGGTAGCTGGCCATGGGTTCGCCGTTGTGCCAGGAGAAGGTGGTGCGGTCGCCCTTGGTCTCCTTGCGCTTCAGCTCACCGTTGGAGACGGCGGTGAGATCCTTGGGGACGGTGACGGTGATGTCGTAGGCGGCCTTGTCCGAGGGGTGGTGGTTGCCCGGGAACCAGGTCATCGACCCGGTGGGCTCGCCCAGTCCGACCGCGCCGTCCGACGTCTCGATCCACCCTTCCTTCGCGCCGTCGTCGCCCATGACCGTCTTCGGGACGCCGTCGTATTCGACGGTCGTCGTGAACTGGCGGTCCTTGCCGACGGCGGTCTCGGGCGTCACCGTCAGCTCGGTGCCTTCGCGTGCCGTACGCGCCGCCCTCCCGTCGACGGTCGCGCCGCGCACCGTCAGTCCCTTGAGGTCCAGGTTGAACGCGCTGAGCCGCTGGGTGGAGCGGGCCGTAATCACGGCCTTGCCCTTGAGGCGGTTGCCGTCGGGGTCGTAGTCGAGCGTCAGGCCGTAGTGGCTGACGTGGTAACCGCCGTTGCCGAGCCCCGCGAAGAGCGGGTCCCCGACCCCGGCTGCCCCGGCGGTCGCCGCCTTCTCCTCGTGGCCGGAGCTCGTACAGGACGCGGTGAGCGCGAGGACGAGCGGCAGGGCGCAGACCAGGAGGAGGCGGCGCGCGGCCGGGCGCCGTGCGGCGGGCGTGCTCGGTGTGACGCACGTGCTCGGTGTGGTCATTCTCGGAGATTCCCCCCAGTCAGCGATCACCCGAGCATAGAAGACGGGCGGCGAAAGACGACGGCGCCCGCGCCCCTCACCCGGTCACGCGAACTTGACCCGCTCCAGCCAGAAGTCCAGCAGCTCGGCGTCGCCGATGACCTCCACGCGCCCCGCCGAGACCGGCTGCCGCCGGAAGACGACCAGGAGTACGTCGGTGATGGAGCCCCGGAGGGCGACGGCCGCCTTTTCGTGAGCCTGCCGGACGACTATGGCGTCGCCGGTGAGGTCGAGCAGCCACTCGGCTTCGACGCCGGGGACGGCGTCGGTGCCGTGGAAGTGCAGGGTGCGCCCGGGGCCGAGCAGTTCGCGCAGCTCGGGCCGTGCCTCCATGAGCTGCGGCAGGGCGCCGATCTGGAGCCATTCGTCGATGGTGTCGGCCCCGACCTCCCCGTCGACGGCGAACTCCGCGCCCAGCGTCAGATCCACGTCCGCGCGGTGCACGACGGTCTCGTGCGCCATGCGCCGGGCCCAGAAGGAAACGGACCCCGTACCGAAGAACACCCACACGTCCACCTCGGGCCCGGTCTCGTGCAAGGTCCGTACGAGCTCGGCGGCACCATCGCGCAGCCAGGCGGCGAGGGTGTGTACGTCCGCGCCCTCGGGACCGGAGATGCCGCTGACCTGCTCGTCCGGGACAAACTCGGTCGCCCGCGTCCGTACGGTCGCCTCGACCCGGCGGTGGGCCCCGCCGAGGTGCCGCAGCAGATCTTCCAGGGTCCACTCGGGACAGGACGGCACCATGGCCTTGAGGTCGGCATCGACCAGGGAAGTCGCCAACTGCTCGGTCTGGAGGAGGATCTCGTCGCAGTAGCGCTCAAAGCTGAGAAGAGTCATGACGGCAGACTAAACGCCCCCACTGACAACGCCCCCTACCCGTCTTCACGACCCTTTCTTGACGTCCGAGAACGACGGCACTTTGTCGTCGACCTCGGCCCCCGCCCCCTTGCCCGCGTCCTTGACCCCGGTGATGACGTTCTGGAAGGAGCTGACGTCGCCGTCCACGTTCTCCCCCCGGCGGATTTTGCTCCCGAGCCCCTTGAGCGAGGCGATGCCCGCGCCGAGCGGGGCGACGGCCTTGGAGAGCGTCGGATCCCCCTTGGCGTTGGCGGTGGCGGCCTTGAGCCGGTTGTAAGTGAAGGCCCCGGCCAGCCCCGCCTTCACCATCGCGGTGACCCGCCCGTTCGCCCCCTTCTTGAACTTGCCGTTCCGGTACGGCTTCACAATCCACTGATACGTGGCCCCCGCCGCCAGCCCCGCATTGGCCACGAACCGCGTCTTGGCGAACTTCTGCCGCTCCGCCGACGTACTGGCCGACGGCGTCGCCCCGCCCTCGCCGTCCTTGTCCTTGCTCCCACACCCTGTCCCCGCCAGCAGCAGACCGCTGAGCAGCAAAGCGATGACGGCATGACGCATCGTGACGCGTACGGACACGGCGGACCTCCGGAACGGGACGCTGACGGGACACACTCCCTGGCAGGGTCGCCCAACCACCCCGCTACCGCGACCCCAGCACACCCGTACGAGTCACCTCCCCGACCCCGCCCCCGCCGACGGGCTCGCCCATCTGGAACCACACAGTTTTCCCGGGCCCCGGCCCGTCGAGACAGATGCCCCAGCGGGCGGCGCAGGTCGCGATGAGGTACATACCGCGACCGTGGACGGCGTCGGGAGCCGAACTGCACACGGCGGGCACCCCGGGTGCGGCGTCCCGCACGTGAATACGGAGCTCCCCTTCGCTCCGCCACTCGCCGTGGAGGGTGATGGGGTACGCACAACCGGCACCCGCACACGCCGTGATCGCGTTCGTGACACTCTCGGAGGTGAGCAGCACGGCGAGTTCGGTGAGTTCGGACCGCTTGAGAGCGAGGGTGGAGGTACGGACAGTTTCCCGGCACGTACGGACCCAGGCGGGGTCGGGCGGGAACGTGAGCGAGAAGTCGGGATGCGGGGTGGGGACGGTGCACATAGTGCGCCTCCACATAGGTGAGGGGAGTAAGGCAGACGGAACTGAGCCTCTCGGCGAACCCCGTCCGACAGTGGTGGCGATGTCACGAGCGTTGGCCCACGGTGCACTTCCGACTTGCGCCGGGATGGGAGTTCAATTCTGAAGGTAGAGCACTCAGGGTTGCAGCCTGTACCCGATTCGCCTTCGTTCGCTCCATCGAGTGACGAGGCGGGAATCCCGCTCGAACCCGTCCCTGACGGCTGCTAGGAGTCTCCTATGGGACTTCGTACCAACCCGACCCAGCTTCAGCGCCGACTCGGACGTGAACTGCGGCAACTACGCGTCCGCAGCGGCATGTCCGCCATTGACGCCGGCGCGCTCGTGGGCCTGGGCGGCCCTCACCTGAGCCACATCGAGGCTGGCCGCACGGCCATCCCCGAGCCGAAGTTGCGTACCCTCACTCGCGCATACGGATGCAAGTCTGGAACCTACGTCGAAGCCCTGGTGGCCATGGCCAGAGGCGACCAGGGCGGCTGGTGGCGCGGGTTCCGCCATGACGTGGACGCGAGAGCACTCGACTTGGCCGAACTGGAAGCGGCTTCCCCTTCCTTCTCCGGGGTCGAGACGGTGAACATGCCTGGCCTGCTCCAAACCCCCGAATACGCCAAAGCCCTCTTGGAGACGCGCAACCGGGACGCCGACGCCACCCGGCGCTTCTGCGAGTTCCGGCTCAGGAGACAGGAAGTCCTGACGCGCGACCCTGCACCGAATTACCACGCAATCATTCACGAAGCCGTGTTCCACATGTACTTCGTCGATCCCGAGGTTTTGCGTCGTCAGCTCACGCACCTCATCGATGTGGCCCGGCTTCCGAACATCACCATCCAGATCGTGCCCTTCCGCTCCGGCCCGCTTCCAGCCGTGGGCGGCCCCTTCGTCCTGTTCGGCGGAGCTGAGCCCGAATTGAGCACGGTCTACATGGAGCACGATGTCGGCGCCGACTTCCTCAGTACCCCCGAGCACATCGCGCGTTACCGCACGATCTTCGACCGCCTGTCCGTTCTGGCGTTGCCGCCCCTCGTCCCGGAAACCGAACGCAGGTTCACCTCGCAACGGGATTCGCTTAGCCTTTTGCAGCACCTGCTGTACATCCTGTGAGGGGAACCCCATGTCCACGCTCAACTGGCAGAAATCCTCCATGAGCAGCAGCGACGGCAACACCAACTGCCTGGAGTTGGCCGCCGCCCCCACCGGCACCCTCCACCTCCGCGAGAGCACTGTCCCAGGCACCGTGCTGAGCACGTCCAAGCCCGCCATGCGGGCACTGCTCGGCTGGGCGAAAGGACCGGCGGCGACGGGGCGGCGGTAGCGGCGCGGGACCGCCCTCGCGACCGCATGGCCAGTCCGACTGCCCCCGGTGGTGCCCTCGCGGCCCTACCCGACCTTGGCATGCTGAAGGACAATCTCGTTCCGCCGTCCATCCACCATCGAGGGGAGCCGCCCATGCGCGCGCAGGACAACGGCAAGGAGCGGGACCGTGGGAACGGCCCGGCGGGGCCCCGGTCCCGGCCGGCGCAGGCGCCCGAGTGGACGGCCGGGGTCCGCTCGCTCCAGCGGCTGGCCGGAAACGCGGCCGTCTCGCGCGCGGTGGACGAGGCTCGGCACCAACACGGGCCGGGGTGCGGGCACGGGCAGCGGCTGGGGGAACGGCCCCTCGGAGTCCCCGCCACGGCAGCCGAGCACGTGCAGCGCGCCGCCGCGACACGCGCCGGGCACGTACAGCGGGCGCCAGGGGGCGCTCCGGCGGCCGCGCCGCAACCGCAGGTCGGGCTGCCGCCGGACCTCAACGCGGCGCTCGGCAAGGAGGTCCCGGACTACTGGAACGATCTCCAGTGGACCGACAGCGGGAAGGGTTACCACACGGCCTCCCTACCTCGCGATCACCGCGTGTGGAAGGCCATCGAGAGCTACGGCCAGCTCTCCCAGGAACGCGCGCCCGTCACTGCGCCGAAGGGTGAGGCGACCCGGATGGCGGAGTCGAAGAAGCGGCTCGCGGACCCGGCGATCACCGACGAGCAGCGCGCGTCGCACACGCGTCGGCTCCAGGAGGGGAAGCCCGGCGGTCCGCCGCCGCCCAGCAGCGCGCACATGGACATCGTGGAGATCGTGGTCTGCGCCAACCCCACGCTGTGGGAGAAATACGCGACCAACCGGCAGCTCTACCACCAGTCGCTGGTCTCGGTCGACAAGCAGGGACTCAAAGCCTCGGGCAAGGACCGCAGCGAGCGGGTCCCCTGGTCCACCGGTCGCCGGCCCGACCTCGGCGGCGCGGCGTCGACCTCGCGCCAACCCGGCTACCAGCAGCACCCCGGCCAGTCCCGGTCGGACGTGCCCCAGAGCGCCGGGGAGGGCTTCCTCTGGCACGGCACCAGTACCGACGTCATGGACCTGATCGACAAGAACGGGCCGGCGCCCGAGAAGGGCCGGAACAAGGGCACCGAGGACAAGCCCCAGTACGGCGTGCTGGGCCAGGGCACGTACGTCGCCGACAACTCCTCCAAGGCGCAGACGTACTTCGCCTGCCCCCAGTGCGAGGACCCCGAGTGCACGGACGCGTCGCATCCTCCCCGGCAGTTGATGCTGATGCGCGGCCTCCTGGGCTCACCCGACTTCGCGCACCTCGGGCACAACAGGCGGGCCGAGAACCACGAGACGATGAAGGACGGTCGCACGTCGGTGATGAGCCCCGGCATCAAGAAGAACCCGGCCCGGCTCGGCGCGACAGGTACCAACGAATTCCTCATCAAGGACAAGGCGTTGCTCTACCCGGAGATCCGCGTCCACTACCGGCGGTCCGCGCGGTGATAGCACAGCACGGCCGCCCCGGGACGGGAAGCCTCGGGACCCTGTCATCCAACTCCCTTGCCGTCAGGCTGGTTTGAGCCGTTCACCACGGGCCACTCGGGCCCTATGTCCAAACACATTCGCCAGGGGACCAATGGCGCGGCGACAGCCGTGATCGTCGTCGCGGATGTCACCGCGCTGATCCTCGGGTTGTGGATTCTCTTCTACGTGCTCGACGCCAACCGGGCGAACGACCTGGTCGGGTTCGTGCACGATGCCGCCCGTTGGCTGGCGGGGTGGTCGTATGACCTCTTCACCATGCGTACGGACTGGCTGCGTACGCTGCTCAACTACGGGCTGCCCGCCGTGATTTATCTGATCGTCGGGCACGCGGTCGCGGCCCGGATTCGGCGCGTCTAGCGCACTGGTTTTGCCCTGTCGCCCTGGTCACTCGGATCATCTACAGTCTGGAGCCCGACCTGCCAATGGAAAGGCCCAGGAGGTTTCGTTGTCCCCGGCGCCGGCATCTCCGAACAGCGACCCGGACCCCGTCCCCGACCCAGATCCCGGACCAGTGCCTCCGCCCCGGCGGCGGGGGTTCATGCGCCGGTTACGGGTGTGGTTCGGCGGTCTGAGCGAGACCGGGAAAGTCGCTCTTGTCGCGGCTGTGATCACGACCGTCGGCGGAGGGGTGTTCGGCGTGGTCACCGCCGCCACTTCCGCGTTGGGCGGCGGGGGCGACGCGGGCGGCGAGGGGACGCCGCAGAAAGCGGCTGCTGCCAAAACGCCTTCTGCGGGCAGTACGCCTGGTGGCCGGCCAGGCACCGGCCTGCCCACCCCTGCCGCCACGTGCACGGTCCGCTCCGGGTTCCTGTACTGCACAGGCGATGACCGAGCGGTCAAGTTGTACCGTCAACGCGACGAAACGTCCGAGCGCGTCTTCAAACTCACCCATACCCCCATCCGTTATTCGTGCTGGGGGTATGGCCATCTCGACTCGGAAGGCAACGACATCTGGTATTGGACGGACCGCGATAGCGGGCCCTATTGGGGCAATGCTCCGGCGTCAGATGTGCGCACCGATCGGCACCCCCCTCTCTACCTGCATGAGTGCTCGACCTGACTCAGCGTCAGCAGCAGTCCGGTGTCAGCCCCCTCGGCAGGCCCTCGCCGCCGAAGACCGCCGTCGTCGGCTCGTCGCCGCCCAGGGCGGCCACGGCCAGGAGCAGCGAGGCCGCCGTCCACGTGGTCCGCTCCTCGGGCCAGATGGCGTCGTCTTCGTAGACGTAGCCGGTCCAGTAGAGGCCGCCCGGGGCGCGGAGGTGGGGCTGGATCCATTGGAGGATCTGGACGGCACGGTCGGATTCGCCGATCGCCCAGAGGGCCAGGGCCAGTTCGCAGCTCTCGCCGCCCGTCACCCAGGGGTTGGGGAGGATGCAGCGGACACCGAGGTCCGGTACGACGAAGCGGTCCCAGCGGGACTCGATGCGGTCCTTGGCTTCGGGGCCGGTGAGGGCGCCGCCGAGGACCGGGTAATACCAGTCCATGGAGTACTGGCTCTTGTCGAGGAAGCGTTCCGGGTGGCGGCGGATCGCGTGGCCGAGCAGGCCGACGGCCAACTCCCAGTCGGGCTGCGGCTCTTCGCGGTGTTCGGCGATGGCCAGGGCGCAGCGCAGCGCCTGGTGGACGGAGGAGGAGCCGGTGAGCAGCGCGTCCGCCACCGGAGCGCCGTCGTCCTCGCGCTTCCAGCCGATCTGGCCGCCGGGCTGTTGCAGCGCCAGGACGAACTCGACCGCCGCGAAGACCACCGGCCACATCCGGTCGAGGAAGGTGTCGTCGCCCGTGGAGAGGTAGTGGTGCCAGACGCCCACCGCTACGTACGCGACGAAGTTCGTCTCCCGGCCGCGGTCCGCCGGCTCCGCCGTGTTCACGCCGCCCGGCTCGTCCGTATAGGCCGCGTACCAGGAGCCGTCCCGGTTCTGGTGCTCCGCCAGCCACCGGTACGCGGCCTCGGCGCGGTCGTGTTCCCCCGCCGCGTCCAGCGCCATCGCGGCCTCCACGTGGTCCCACGGGTCCAGGTGGTGCCCGCGGAACCAAGGGATCGCGCCGTCCGTGCGCTGGACAGCGGCTATGCCCGCCACCGTGCCGGCGGCCTGTTCGGCGGTGAGGACCCCGGCGAGTTCGAGGCGTTCGGTACGTTCCGGCGACGTCATTCGGCGGCCGCCGCGACCGGCGCGGGCAGGTGCGGCTTCGTCGCGTACGCCACGAAGCTCTTCCCGATGAGCGGGTTGAGCGCCTGTTCCGCGAGGCGGGTGGCCAGCGGTTTCTTCATGATGTCCCAGACCAGCAGCTGGTGGTACGCGCGTACCGGCAGCGCCTTGTCGTTGTCCACGCCGAACGCGCACTTCAGCCACCAGTACGGGCTGTGCAGGCCGTGCGCGTGGTGGGTCCCGTACGGCTTCAGGCCGGCCTCGCGCATCTTGCCGAGCAGTTCCTCGCCGCGGTAGATGCGGATGTGGCCGCCCTCCACCTCGTGGTACGCGTCGCTCAGCGCCCAGCAGACCTTCTCCGGCCCGTACCGGGGCACGGTGACGGCGATCCGGCCGCCGGGGCGCAGGACCCGGACCATCTCCGCGAGCACCCCCTTGTCGTCCGGGATGTGCTCCATGACCTCGGAGATGATCACGACGTCGAAGCTGTCGTCGGGGAACGGCAGCGCCAGCGCGTCGCCCTCCATCGCGGTCGCGGTCGCCCCGGCCGGGGCCTCGCCCGCCTCCTTCATCGCCGCGAACCACTTGGCGACCTCGCGGATCTCCTCGCCGTTGCGGTCGAGCGCCACGACCTGTGCGCCGCGCCGGTAGCACTCGAAGGCGTGCCGCCCTGCGCCGCAGCCCAGATCGAGGACGCGATCGCCTGCGGCGAGCGGGAAGCGGGAGAAATCGACGGTCAGCACGGGGTCTGCCTTCTGTCTCGGCTGTCGGGCTGTCGGGCTGTGGGACTGTCTGGCTGTCTCGGGTCGGGTCGGGGCGGGGCGGGCTGTCCCGCTACCCCCGCCCCCGTCTCGGCGGCGTCCCCGCCGGGCGGCGGCTCTCCGCCATCGCCGCGCGGTAGCGCTCGACCGTGCCGAGAGCGGCCTGTTTCCACGTGAAGCGGGCCAGTACGCGCTCCCGTCCGGCGGCTCCGAGCCGGCGCCGCAGTTCGGCGTCGCCCAGCAGCCGGCCGAGTCCGGCGGCGAGCGCCTGCGCGTCGCCGGGCGGCACGGCCAGGCAGGTCTCCCCGTCGGGGCCGGCGACTTCGGGGATGGCGCCGCCCGTGGTGGCGACCAGCGGGGTGCCGGTCGCCATGGCCTCGGCGGCGGGCAGCGAGAAGCCCTCGTAGAGGGAGGGCACGCAGGCGATCTGGGCGGAGCGCATGAGGTCGACGAGCTCGGAGTCGCTGATGCCCTTCACGAATTCCACGGCGTCCCCCAGCCCGTACCGCTCGATCGCGGTGGCCACCGGGCCGTCCTCCGCGCGCTTGCCGACGACGACCAGGTGCGCTTCGGGGTGCTCGGTACGGGCCTTCGCCAGCGCCTCCACGAGGTGGACGAGGCCCTTGAGGGGGACGTCCGCGCTGGAGGTGGTGACGATGCGGCCGGGGACCTCGGGGACGGCCGGGTCCGGGGAGAAGAGGCCGGTGTCGGCGCCGATGTGGACGACGTGCACCCGGTCGTCGCGTACGCCGAGGTCGTCGACGATCTCCTGGCGGGAGGAGCCGGAGACGGTGAGCACGCTCGGCAGTCT
>NZ_JBHVHQ010000081.1:0-16740 GCF_042800135.1 Streptomyces sp. NPDC057654
GGCCCGAGGACTGCGCGTACGGCAGGGTGCGGGAGATCCCTGCCTAGTCCCCCTTCTCGGTCTTCCCGGGCTTCTCAGGCTTCCCGGGCTTCCCGGTCCCGGCGTCCCCCGCCGGGGCCGCGCCCTGGGTGATCAGCCCCGGGTGCCCCTTGCGCTCGAACGCCTGCGGGTTGCGCGCCTTGAGCACGAAGTAGCCGATCACCAGGATGGCCGCCCAGACCGGGGCCGCGTACAGCGAGACGCGGGCCTCCTTGTCGATGCCCATCAGCACGATCACCATCGCGATGAAGGCGAGCGCGAAGAGGCTGGTCCAGGGGGCGCCGATGGCGCGGAAGCTGGACTGCGGGAGCAGGCCGCGGTCGGCCATCCGGCGGTAGCGCAGCTGGGAGATGAGGATCATGATCCAGGCCCACATGCCGGAGATGGTCGCGAACGAGACGACGTAGTTGAACGCCTCGCCGGGCCACTGGTAGTTGATCCACACGCCGACGAGCATCAGCGCCACCGAGACCGCGGTGCCGCGCGTGGGCAGGCCGTTCTTGCTCAGGTAGTTGAAGACCTTCGGGCCCTGGCCGTTGCGCGAGAGGTCGCGGAGCATGCGGCCGGTGGAGTACATGCCGGAGTTGGCGGAGGAGAGCGCGGCGGTGAGCACCACGAAGTTGATGATGCCCGCGCCGGCCGGCAGGCCGATCTTCGCGAACGCCGCGACGAAGGGGCTGGTGTCCGGCAGGAACACGGTCCAGGGGACCACGGAGAGAATGATGATGAGCGCGCCGATGTAGAAGACGGCGATGCGCCAGGGCACGGTGTTGATGGCCTTGGGCAGGACCTTCTTCGGGTTGGTCGCCTCGCCCGCGGTGACGCCGACGAGTTCGACGGCGAGGAAGGCGAACATCACGATCTGCAAGGTCATCAAGGTGCCGCGGATTCCGTGCGGGAAGAATCCGCCGTGGGACCAGAGGTTGGTGAAGGAAGCGGTGTCGCCGGCGTCGGAGAAGCCTAGAGTTATCACGCCGAGACCGATGAGGATCATGCCGATGATGGCCGTGACCTTGACCATCGAGAACCAGAACTCAAGCTCGCCGAAGAGCTTGACGGAGATCAGGTTGACGCCGAAGAGAATGACCGTGAAGACAAGGGCGGACAACCACTGCGGGATGTCCTTGTTCCAGTAATGCACATAAGTGGCCGCGGCGGTCACTTCCGTGATGCCGGTGACGACCCAGAAGAGCCAGTACGTCCAGCCGGTGACGAACCCCCAGAACGGGCCGAGGAATTCTCGCGCGTACTCGGAGAACGACCCCGACACCGGGCGGTACATGAGCAGTTCGCCCAGTGCCCGCATGATGAAGAAGATGACGAGACCGGCCGCGGCGTAGGCGAGGATCAGGCTGGGCCCGGCCTTGGTGATGGCCTTGCCCGCACCGAGGAAGAGGCCGGTGCCGATGGCGCCGCCGATGGCGATCATCTGAATCTGACGGTTTCCCAGACCGCGCTGGTAACCCTCTTCGGAAGCTCCCTGGCCGCTTCCGTCCTGCTCTGCGGCAGCCGCTTCCGCGGCGTGGTCCGCGACCTGCTCAGAGGTCATGGTGGTGCGCCTTTCTCCATAACGACCCGGTCTGCCCCGGATCGGGTCCCGATCCCCCCGGATGGAGTTCCTGCACGCCGACGGTCGGCCGGCGCGGCGCCCCCCGCGCGACATGGGTGGCGTCGTTGCGGCAGGTCGTGAAGATTTATCACGGCCGTATCGAGATCGACACCGCCGACCGGGGAATCGACCATGGAAAAAGTAGGACAATTAGTCCGCAGCGCGGCAATAAACCCCGCCCACGGTGATGGGATCGTTATCCGGATTTGAGCACCCGTTGAGCGAACACTTCTGCCGGTGCATCCGGAATCAGGTCATAAGGGGTGGGGATTCAGGGCATAAGGGTTTCCACGAGGGTTTCCTGAAGCCCGCCGAGCCACAGATACGCCATCACCATCGGCTTGCGCGGATCGTCGTCCGGCAGCCGGAAGAGCATCTCGCTGTCGTCGTCGGCGGCGATCTCCAGCCGGGTCCCGATGGCCAGCCGCAGATCGTTGAGGGCGCCGAGCCACTGCCTGGACTCCTCGGGGCGCAGCTTGAGCACCGCCCCGCCGTCGCCCGCGGCTGTCACCGAGTCGAGCGAACGGACGACGGCGAGGGCGTCCTCACGCTTACGGGTCCGCAGATCGTTCTCGGTGAAGCGGCGGAACTCGGAGGACCGCTCGCGCGCCTCGCCTTCCTCTGCGGAGTCCGGCTTCACGTCCGGGCCGCCGTACGCGTCCGGGAAGAGCCGGGCCAGCGCCGGGTCGGCGGGCGGCTCGCTCGGGCCCTCCGCGAAGAGCCGGGCCAGCGGGTCCTCGTCCTCCGCGCCGCCGTCGCCGGGCCCGATCAGCTCCAGCAGCTGCACGGCCAGGCTGCGCAGGATGGAGATCTCGACCTCGTCGAGGGCGATGGCGGCGCCGCCGCCGGGAAGCGGCTCGAAGTGCCCGGCCATCAGCGGTCCTGCTGCAAGGTCGCCCACAGCCCGTAGCCGTGCATCGCCTGCACGTCGCGCTCCATCTCCTCGCGACTGCCGCTCGACACGGTGGCCCGGCCCTTGTGGTGGACGTCCATCATCAGCTTGTGGGCCTTGTCCTTCGAGTAGCCGAAGTACGCCTGGAATACGTACGTCACGTAGCTCATGAGGTTCACGGGGTCGTTGTGCACGAGCGTGACCCAAGGAACGTCGGGCTCAGGCACCACGGAGGGTGCCTCGCTCGACTCGGGACGTTCGATCTCGACCGGTGCGACGCTCACGGGTTCCATGCTGCCACCCCGCATGGGCCATCGCACAAACGGTCCCCAGAAATCGTCACTCTGACGAGTATTCGGGGTAGCATCTCGTGGCGACGCTCGGACGCGTGCATGGCACAGCACGTACGGCGAGCACGGCGAGCACATGACGAACACACGACGAGCGCACGACGAGCACAGCAAGCACAGACAGAGGGCACGAAAAGCGAGGTAGGCCGAAGTGAACGCTGCGGACCTGGGGCTGCCGGTGGAAGTGCCGTCGACGGCGCTCTTCACCGACCGATACGAACTCACCATGTTGCAGGCCGCCCTGCGGGCCGGCACCGCCGACCGCCGCTCGGTCTTCGAGGTGTTCACCCGCAGGCTGCCCGAGGGACGCCGGTACGGCGTCGTGGCGGGCACCGGCCGGGTGCTGGACGCCGTCGAGAACTTCCGCTTCGACGCCGACGTGCTCGACTTCATGTCCGAGCAGAACATCGTCGACGGGCCGACCCTGGAGTGGCTGGCCGGCTACCGGTTCCGCGGCGACATCTGGGGCTACCCCGAGGGCGAGGTGTACTTCCCCGGCTCGCCGATCATGCGCGTCGAGGGCACCTTCGCCGAGGCGGTGCTGCTGGAGACGGTGATCCTCTCCATCCTCAACCACGACTCGGCGGTCGCCGCCGCCGCGTCCCGGATGTCGGTGGCCGCGGGCGACCGGCCGCTGATGGAGATGGGCGCGCGCCGCACCCACGAGCTGGCGGCCGTCGCCGCCGCCCGCGCCGCGTACGTCGGCGGCTTCGCCACCACCTCCGACCTCGCGGCCGGCTTCCGCTACAACATCCCGACCGTGGGCACCAGCGCCCACGCCTTCACCCTGCTGCACGACAGCGAGCGCGACGCCTTCACCGCGCAGGTCGACTCGCTCGGCGGCCGCACGACCCTGCTGGTCGACACGTACGACGTCGCCGAGGCGGTGCGCACCGCCGTGGAGGTGGCCGGGCCGGAGCTGGGCGCGGTCCGCATCGACTCCGGCGACCTGCTGCTGATCGCGCACCGGGTGCGGCAGCAGCTCGACGAACTGGGCGCCGACAAGACGAAGATCGTGGTGACCAGCGACCTGGACGAGTACGCCATCGCCTCGCTCGCCGCAGCGCCCGTGGACGCGTACGGGGTCGGCACCCAGCTCGTCACCGGCAGCGGCCATCCGACCTGCTCCATGGTCTACAAGCTGGTGGCGCGCGCCGACTCGAACGACCCGGCGGGCCCGCTGCGCCCGGTGGCGAAGAAGTCCATGGGCGCGAAGTCCTCCATGGGCGGCCGCAAGTGGGCGGCCCGCCGCCCGGACGCGGACGGCATCGCCGAGGCCGAGGTCGTCGGCACCGGACCGGTGCCGGACGGACTGGCCGGCTGCCAGTTGCAGGTGCCGCTGGTCCGCGAGGGCGCCGTCGTCGCGCGCGAGCCCCTGGACGCCGCCCGCGACCGCCACATTCGGGCCAGGGCGGGGCTGCCCATGTCCGCGACGCAGCTGTCGCGCGGCGAGGCCGTGCTCCCGACGGAGCACGTGTAAGGAATGCGTGTACGGGGGCGCGCGAGGTGCGTGTAGGGGGCGCAGGGCCGCTGGGCACGCCCTTTGGCATCGCGCCGCGCCCCCGGACGCGCCCACGGGTGCGGCGGAAGGCGTGATTCCGCCCGGCGGAAACCAGTTGGTTCGAACGCCCTCTCCCGTTACGCCCTCGCACTCACTACCCTCGGTCACAACGAGTCGGTCCGCACGTTCCCGGAAAGCCCCCCACCGCCCGCGGCCCCTGCCAAAGGATGCGCACCATGCACCGTGCATTGATCGTCGTTGACGTGCAGAACGACTTCTGCGAAGGCGGCAGCCTCGCCGTCGCGGGCGGCGCCGACGTCGCCGCCGGGATCACGGATCTCGTGGGCGAGGCCACCGCCGGGTACCGCTACGTCGTCGCGACGCGTGACCACCACATCGACCCCGGTGAGCACTTCTCCGCCCACCCGGACTATGAGAACTCCTGGCCCCCGCACTGCGTCGCCGGCACGGAAGGCAGCGGCTTCCACCCGAACTTCGCGCCGACCGTCGCCTCCGGCGCGGTCGAGGCGGTCTTCGACAAGGGCGCGCACACGGCCGCGTACAGCGGTTTCGAGGGTGCGGACGAGAACGGCACGCCGCTGGCGCGGTGGCTGCGGGAGCGGGACGTCGCCGAGGTCGACATCGTCGGCCTCGCCACCGACCACTGCGTACGGGCCACCGCGCTGGACGCGCGCCGCGAGCGCTTCACCACGCGCGTCCTCCTGGACCTGACCGCCGGCGTCTCCCGGCACACCACCGAGCGCGCCCTCAAGGAACTGCGGGACGCCGGCGTGGAACTGAGCGGCAAGCCGGTCCTACAGACCGGCTGACGGCCGTAGGAACGCCGAGCGACCGGCGGCCGTACGAGCGGACGGACTGGGCTCGCGTCCGTATGCGCGCCGACCGACTGGGCTCGTGCCCGTATTCGTATGCGCGCCGGCCGGCTGAGACGGCCGTACGGGCGCCGGCCGGCCGGTACCGCGCTCAGCGGCTGGCCCCCGCGCGGCGGTCCGCCGGGCCGCGCAGCAGGCTGCGGATCGGATGCCACGACTCGGTGTCGTCGTCGGGCACGGACCGCCAGACGAGGCCGTCCGGGTGGTGCAGCACCGCCGTTATCTCGTCGGGCGTCGGCGGCTCGCCGTTGCCGCGCAGGTAGACCGCGCGCAGCCCGAGGTTGCGGAGCCTGGTCAGGGCGCGCTGGCGGTTCACCGCATGCACCAGCACCCGCACCCGGGCGCCCGGCACCCCACTGCCGCCGGGCGGGCTGGGCAGCGACAGAGCCACCACCACACTGCCCCCCGGAAGCTTGGCGAATCCGCCACCGGCCATGTGCATCAGAACCCCTTCGTGAGACGTCGCGTCAATAAGAGCTTCACGGGATGCATTCAAACGCTATCGGCAGCCGCCCGCTAGAGGGCAATGAGTCACACAGCTCTGACCTGCGGCAATGTGGGTTTCTCGGTCAGCGAACCACCTCGGAGCCGCACCGCCGGGCCGCTCCGCCCACTCTTGATGATCTTGATCTGGCGAGCAGTGTCAGTAAGGATCACGCCACATGGCCGGTCACCGTCCACCGCCGGGACGGCCCCGCGGCCACCGGACGCACGGGGCGCACCGGACGCACCGGGCGCACCGGGCGGCACCGGACGGCACCCAGGCCGCCCGCACCCTCACGGGATCTCCGCTTCCGCCTCCGCTTACAGATCAAAAGGCTTGCGACGCCAAAAGCGGGGAAGCTCGAACTGTTTCCTGTTGAAGTCTTTACGCAAGACCGCGCCATTATCTTTTTGGCGGCCGAACCGGGCCCGGATATGCGGGTGTGCGCCGGTCCGGGATTCCGCGCGGCGCCCCCTCGCCGGTGATCGCGCGCCGTCGACCGCCCCGCGCGAATCCGGAACGTACATCATTGATTTATCGACTCTTACGGTGGAGTTCACGGCTCCGTCGGACCCTCGAAGATCGTGAATATCTTTTCGGTCTTCTCCGGTGCAAGTTCCACATAGCCGTCGCCGCCGCCCTCGGCGATCTTCATCGCACCGCATCGATCCCGCTTCGGGCGGCGAGCGCCCGCCGGCCGCGAGGAGGGGGCGCACCGAGCCGCGAAACCACCTCCAGGACCCCCGCCCCCTCCCCCAAATATCCGCTCTGACCTGCGGAAACCAACATCCGCTCCCCGTCGCCGGGCGACCGTCGGCGCGTCGGGCCCCGCTCGGCGGGAGCGCCCCCCGGAGCACTGCGACCGCCGGGTCCGCGGCGTCGGAGCCGATGATTCCCGTTGACTGATGTTCGTTTGTGATCGCAGTGCTCCGTAAGAGCCGAGAAGGCATTAATCCGGTGTGGCGGAAGAAATGGATGTGCCATGTCGGCACCCGGTCGGCCGGTGCGGTACATGACCTCAGCGTTACGAATATCGGACATCAACAGGCGCGCCCATCTCATCTGTCGATTGGCCGAATGATTCCGTGCGCCCCCCATGCATCGGTACCGTGTGTTAGGTCACGCTTACCAGCAGTTCCATGGGGGCATGCAGCCCCGTAGAGTCGTTTTGCGGTACGCACAGTCGACTCTCCCACTAATTCGAAGCCCCGAGGACGGATCACCGCTATGCCGCGTCCGACTCCCGCACAGATCGCCTACGGTTCGGCCACTGTCGTCATCTCCGCCCTCGCGATGCTGCTTCTGTCGCAGACGCGAACGGGGCTGGGGGTCGGTGTGGTCGCCGTCGTCGCCCTCGCGCTCGGGCTCCTCGTCGCCATGACCGTGCCGCTTCCGCGCACGGCCGCTCGCGCGGCGCGGGCCAACGAGCCGCAGACCGCCGACGCGCCGGGCACCACCGCGATGTCCGCGCCCGCGGCCGTGACGGTCGCCGCGCGCCGGGTGGCCGGTCGCCGCGCGCCCGCGCGCGCCGGTGGTTCACGGATCAGGGAACACTCCCTGCGCCGCTGACCCCGCTCCACTGCTGAGCGACAAAACGTTTTTGTCCCCGTGGCGCACGCCCCGGCTCACCCCGCGGCAACCACCACGGTCCTGGCCGCCTTGTCGTGCAGACACTGCCGATACGGCTTGTCCCAGGTGCACCACAGAACATTGACCAGCCAGAAGACGAAGCCGCAGCACGGCACGATCTCCGGCAGGGAGTAGGTGGCGGCCCGCGCCCAGCCGGGCCGGCCCGCCGGGATCGCCCCGTTCTCCAGCATCGCCACGCGGATCTTCATCACCCGCTTGCCGACGGTCTGGCCCCGGCTGGTCAGCATCAGCCCCTCGTACACGAAGTAGACGAGGGAGATGATGACCGACAGGCTCGTGGACTTCACGGTGTCCTTGGTCGGGTTGTAGCCGCCGATCACCAGCGTGGCGATGACGCTGACCGGAATGCCGACGATGAGCCCGTCGATGATGCGGGCCACCAGCCGTCGGCCCAGGCCCGCGAGCGGCGGCATCCCCGCCAGCGGATCGGCCGCACCGAATTGATCGCCGTACGGATTGCCGGGCCCGCCCCCGCCGCCGTACGGACCGCCACCGCCGTACGGACCTCCGGGGCCGCCCCCGCCGTACGGACCCCCGCCGCCGTACGGACCACCGCCCCCGTCCCCGTACGGTCCACCGCCTCCGCCGGCCGGCGCACCCGCGTCGTACGGCGGGGGCGGAGGGGCGGAAGAAGGCGGGTCCTGCGGCCTCTTCCGGAACGGATCGTCCTCGGGCGGCCGCGCCTGGTCGCTACTCATGGACCCAGTAGACCGGCCCGCGGGTGCCCTCGCACCCGGCTCGCGCCGTCCGGGTGCAAATCGAGCCGCGCCGGAGCGCGGCGGCCAAAGTCTGCCCTCGGGCTCAGCGGGCCCGCGCCACGAAGGTGTGCGCCGCCTTGTCGTGCCAGCACTGCCGCCACGGCCGGTCGAACAGGCACCACAGGACGTTCAGGACGCCGACCGCCAGCAGGCCCAGCACGCCGTACATCAGCCACCGGCGCAGCGCCGCCCCGAACGACGGCTTGTCGTGGTCCTCGATGCCCAGCACCCGCACCCCGCACAGCTTCTTGCCCAGCGTGCGGCCCCACTTGGCGGTGGGCAGCGCCTCGTACACGACCCCGGCCAGCAGCAGCACGGCGAGCACGATGCCGAGGTAGGCGCCGGTCGTGCCGTCCAGGAGCCAGACGGTCACGGTCTCGCCGGACTGCTTGGCGCCCTCGACCTTGCCGTCGATGTGGTCGGCGGCCTTCGCCCACAGCGGCACGGCCGCGGCGGCCACGACGGCCCCCAGCACCACCGTGTCGATCAGCCGCGCGCCGAGGCGGCGGCCGAGGGGGGCGGGCTTGCCCTGCGCTTGCGCCGCCTGGAGGAAGGGGTTGTCGACCGGAGGCTTCCACGGGATGACGCCCTCCGCCGGAGCCGCCGGGCCTGCCGGGGCCGACGGGGCCGCCGGGCCGTACGCGCCCGCGTGCGCCCCCTCCGCGTGCGCCGGCTGCTGCGACCACGCGGGCGCGCCGCCGCCCTGGGCGGGCACGAACCCCTGCGGGGGCTGAACGGACTGCGGCCCCTGCTGCCCTTGGCCATCGGGGTGACCGGGTTGGCTTGATTGGTGTGGTCGGCCGACCGGCGCGGGCTGCACACGCGCCTCGGGTACGTCCGTACCGCGCCCGTAACCGGCCATCGCCCCGCCGCTCGGGGCGGCCCACGGCTCGGCGCCCGGCTCGGCGGCGTGTACGGGCGGCATGGCCGCGTGGCCGCCGCCCTGGACGGGCACGGGAGCCTGCGGCGCGGCCTCGGTGCTGTCGGCCGGGGAGGGCCAGACGACGGCCGCGGGCGCGTACGCGACGGCCTCGCGCGCCCCCGCCTCGGGCCGCCCGTCGGCGCCGGGCTCGTCCGAGCCCCAGGGGGTGCGGCGGTCCTGCTCGCCGCCGGAGCCGCCGGAGCCGCCGAGGCCGCCGCGGCGCGAGGTGTCGGAGGGCCAGACGGCGGCCGGCTCGGACCGTACGTCCGCGGCGGCCGTGCGCGACAGCGGCTCGGGCTCCTCGTCGAGGAACATCGGCCCGGTCTCCTCGGGCAGCGTGACGGCGACGGCCCGCGAGGAGTCGCCACGACCGCTCTCGGCACGGCCGCTCTCGGCCCGACCGCTCTCGGCACGGCCGCTCTCGGCCCGACCGCCCTCGGCACGGCCGCTCCCGGCCCCTTCGGCATGGGCGGTCTCAGGGCGGGTCTCCACCCGTCCGGCCTCGTCCGCCCGCACCGCCGAGGACGCCGCCGGCGGGGCGAGGGTCGGCGGGGCCGCGCCGGCGGGGGCGGCGGGCATCGCCTCGCCGTCCTTCGGGGCGGGCCTGCTGGTGCCGGGGACCCATGCGACACCGTTCCAGTACCGGATGTAGCCGGGGATGGACGGGTCCGGATAGAAGCCGGGGGTGGGGCTGCCGTCGGCTGATCCTGAGGTAGACGCGCTCATGATGTCCGATGTCCCGTATCTGTTCGGCCGTGCTGTGTCGTGTGGTGCTCGGTGGGGCGTAAGCAGTCTGCCGCACCGGCGCGAGGAGGTGTAGGGCGCGCTCGTCGCTGCGCGGCCTCGGCGCTTCGTGACCTCGGCACCTCGTGACCTCAATGCACACAACGCAACCGGGTGCGCAGGGAACAGGTCTACCAGAAGGGCCGGGCACTCGGGGCCGACCGGCCGGAGCACCACCCGCACGTGCGAGCCGGAAGATATTCGGAATCTTTTCGGGAAGTCGCGTAATGGCGAGGGGGGCTACGTGCTCTATCCGGTGCGGGCCCGTTCGGACAGGGGCTGCGCACCGAGAGATACAGAGCAGAGAGGGCGCACTTCATGCACACCGTGGTGGAACGAGAGCTGGAGCTCAACCTGGTGCTGTCGCCGGAGCGCAGCATCCCCGTACCGGCCCGCCTGTCCTACAGCACCGACGATCCGTTCGCCGTCCACATCAGCTTCCACGTCACCTCGGAATCCCCCGTGAACTGGACGTTCGCCCGCGAGCTGCTGGTCGAGGGGGTCTTTCGGCCGTGCGGGCACGGGGATGTCCGGGTGTGGCCGACGAAGGTCGACGGCCGCAGCATCGTCTGCATGGCGCTGTCGTCCCCGGACGGCGACGCGCTCCTGGAGGCGCCCGCCTCGGCGGTCTCCGCGTGGCTGGAGCGGACCCTGCGGGCCGTGGCGCCCGGCTCGGAGCACGAGCGCCTCGCCATCGACGACGCGCTGCGCGAACTGCTCGCCCCCACCCCGGGCGACGACCTGTGGCTGCGCGGCCCGTGGCCGTCCGACGACTCGCCGGAGGGCGCGTAGCGGGCCGCCGCCCGTGGATGGCGGCGTGTGGTCAGTCGCCCTTGATGTACGGGTGGGTCAGGAACTCGATGGCGTGTCCGTCCGGGTCGTCGACATAGACGCCCCGGCCGTTGTGCCGGTGGTTGATCTGCTGGGGCTCGGTGTGGAAGGGGTCGCCCCAGTACGGCAGCGCGCGGTCCTTGATGCGCGTGAAGATCTCGTCGAACTCGTTCTCGGATACGAGGAAGGCGAGGTGCTGCGGCACGATCTTGAGGCCCTCGGGGAGGTGGTCGTCGGCGTAGTCGACGGTGACGTCGTTGGAGAGCGTGATCTCGGCGAACGGCCCGAAGGCCTTCGGCTCCGGCACGCCGAGGAGTTCGGTGACGAAGCGCGCGGAGGCGAAGCGGTCGGAGCTGTGCACGATCAGGTGGTTGAGCTGCGCGGGCACGGAACCTCCAAGGAGATGAAAGCTGTCATTTCCGGTTACGCGGCGCTAGTCGGCGCTATCCAGTGCGATTCAGCGCTATTCAGTGCCACTCACTGCTACTCGGTGCACTTCCGACCGTATGTTCCGCACACCCGCCCCCACATCGGACCTCCGGACGAGTCCGTCCTACGCCCCTGGCCCTAACGCCTCCCGCCTACGGCTGCCCGCCGCCAGAACGGCCCTGGTCAAATATGTCACCGGTTCGTCGCAGGCCGGAACTGTGCTCGACGCCGTCAACGCCGAGCTGCTCGACGACATCCTCGTATGCGTATCGGAGCTCGCCGCCAACGCCGTCGTACACGGCGTACCCGTCGGCGGGCAGTTCCTGTTCAAGGTCGACAGCGACGAGCCGCGCGTACGCGTCGAGTGCCACGATGCCAAGAGACGGGGCTCCAGCGCGCAACGCCGACCGGACTACCGGAGAACAGGAAGAAACGCGATGTTCGACCACGCCGACCGATTCCCCACCGGAACGCCCCTGCCGCAGGGGCACCTCACCGTGACACCGTGGGGGCTGCGCCGCCTCGCCCCGTATCCGTCTGTCGAAGTCCCGTCCTACGTCAAGGTCGAACTGGACGCGAGTACGCAGACTGCCCGCTACCTCGACGCCGACGGGCATGTCGTCATGGCGCCCGGACACGGCACCTCGTCGGGCACGAACCCGCCCACCGGCACCACTGGCCAGGGCGACCGCAACGGCGACGCCCCCGACAGCGACACAGGGAACGACACCGACCAGTGACCCCCGATCCGCGCCCGGTACTGGTCGTGACAAACCTCGACGACCCGACCGCGGACCTCGTGATCGCCGCGCTGCACGACCGGGACGTCCCGGTCGTGCGGCTCGACTCCGGAGACTTCCCCGCCACCCTTTCGTGCTCCGCCTACATCGGCGGAGACACGACACGGTGGAGTGGAAGCGTGGCGACTCCGACCCGGGTGGCCGAGCTCGGCGACGTGCGTGCCCTGTACTACCGCCGTCCGTCCGGATTCGCTTTCCCGCGTCTCAACACGCAAGACACCCGGTTCGCCGTCCTGCAAGCCCGCTTCGGGCTCGGCGGCGTGCTCGCGTCGCTGCCCGGCTGCCTGTACGTCAATCACCCGAACCGCATCGGCGACGCCGAGTACAAGCCGGCCGGTCTCGCCGCCGCCGCGGCGTGCGGCTTCTCCACGCCACAGACCCTGATCACCAATCAGCCCGACGACGCCCGCGCGTTCATCAAGGAACACGGCCCGGTCATCTTCAAGCCGCTCGCCGTGCCGCTCTACCTCGTCGACGGAAAATCCCAGACGGTACCCGTCGCAGAGGTGGATGCCAGCGAGGTCGACGAGAGCATCGCCGGCACTATGCACCTCTTCCAGACTCGCGTCGACAAGGCCGCCGACGTCCGCGTGACCGTGATCGGTGAGCGTATTTTCGCGGTGCGCATCGACAGTGGCCTGCTCGACTGGCGCACCGACTACAGCACCCACACCTACACCTCGATCACGGCGCCGCGCACCGTGGAGCGCGCGCTCCACGCGTACCTGCGGCACTTCGGGCTTGTCTTCGGCGCGTTCGACTTCGCCCTGTCCGAATCCGGCGAGTGGACATTCATCGAATGCAATCCGTCGGGACAGTGGGCGTGGATGGAACCACCGACCGGCCTGCCGATGACCGCGGCGCTTGCCGATCTTCTGGAACGAGGCGCCCATGACCGCCCCTGATATCGACGCCGTCGCGGCCAGGCTGCGGCAACAGCTCGCCGACCACCTCGCCACCGACGGTTGGCTCCGCTCCCGACAGTGGCGCGCCGCCGTCGAAGACGTGCCCAGGCATGAGTTCGTCCCCCGCTTCTACGTGGAGACCGATGCCCCCGGCCTGACCACATGGGAACCGATCACACCTGAGCTCATCGGCGTCGAGGAATGGCTGCGACGGGTATACGCCGATGACACCCTCATCACTCAGTTCGACGGGCGGGATATCGACTGGACCGACCCCAAACCCATCAGCGACGCACACCCGACCTCGTCCTCGACGCTCCCTGCCCTGGTCGTCCGGATGCTCGAAGACCTGCTGGTCGACGACGGCATGACCGTACTGGAGATCGGTACCGGCACCGGGTACTCGACGGCGCTCCTCACGCGTCGGCTCGGCGCGGGCCGCGTCGCCTCAGTCGAGACGGACCCCGGGGTCGCCGCCCGCGCTCGCGACGCTCTCACCCGCTGCGGCTACGCTCCCCGACTGCTGAGCGGTGACGGACTGCGCGGCTATCCCGGCGCCCCGCCGTTCGACCGGACGATCGCCACCATGGGCGTACGCAGCATCCCCTCCGCGTGGGTCGAGCAGACCCGCCCCGGCGGGATCATCGTGTCTACGCTCCGCGGCTGGATGCGATCTCTCGGCCTCGTCCGCCTTACCGTCGGGGCCGACCGCAACGCGCAGGGCCGGTTCCTCACGGGTGAACCCAGTTTCATGATCGCCCGGCAGCAGGACGCCCCCGAAAGCCTCGGGATGATCCCGGCCCCCGGCGAAGGTGACGCCCGCGACACCGGCCACGGCCCCGAGTTGCTGACCATGCCCGACAGTGGGTTCATCGCCCAGCTCGCCATGCCCACCGCCCGCTGCTTCACCCTTCCCGGTGACGACGGCGCCCCAGCCACGTACGTACTCGACGCGGCCCATGGTTCATTCGCCGTACTCGCCCCCCTGAACGGCGGCGGCTGGACCGTACGGCAAGGCGGCCCGGTCCGCTTGTGGGACGACATGGAGAAAGCCCTCGCCCTCTGGGGCGCTGCCGGCTCACCCGGCCCCACAGCATTCGGTCTCACCGTCACAGCCGGGACGCAACACGTATGGCTCGGTACGCCCGACGGCCCCAACTGGAAACTGCCGGCTGCTGCGTGAGCACGTGAGCTTCACGTGATGTCCTGCGGCTCACCAATCGCCGTCAGAGGACCTTGCCCGGATTGAGGATTCCCAAGGGATCGAACACAGCCTTGATGCCGCGCTGCATCTCCACCCCGACCGGGCCGAGTTCGCGGGCGAGCCAGTCGCGTTTGAGGAGGCCGACGCCGTGTTCGCCGGTGATCGTGCCGCCCAGTTCGAGGCCGAGGGCCATGATCTCGTCGAAGGATTCACGGGCGCGGCGGGCCTCGTCGGGGTCGGCGGGGTCGAAGCAGACGGTGGGGTGGGTGTTGCCGTCTCCGGCGTGGGCGCACACGCCGATGGTCAGGCGGTGCTTCTCGGCGATGGCGGCGACGCCGTCGATGAGGTCGCCGAGGCGGGAGCGGGGCACGCACACGTCGTCGATCATCGTGGCGGATTTGAGCGCTTCCAGGGCGGTGAGGGTCAGCCTGCGTGCCTTGAGCAGGAGTTCGGATTCGGCCTCGGTGTCGGCGGGGACGACCTCGGTGGCGCCGGCCGCGGTGCACAGGGCGCCGACCGCCGCGAGGTCGGCCGACGGGTCGGGGGTGTCGAAGGCGGCGAGCAGCAGCGCCTCGGTGGTCTCGGGGAGGTCCATGCGGGCGAGCGCGTTGACGGCCCGTACGGAGGTGCGGTCCATGAGTTCGAGCAGCGAGGGCGTGTGGCCGCGGGCCATGATCTCGCAGACGGCGGCGCAGGCGGCGGCCGTGGAGGGGAATTCGGCGGCGAGCGCGAGCTGGCGGGGCGGCGCGGGCTTGAGGGCGAGTACGGCCCGTACGACGATGCCCAGGCTGCCCTCGGAGCCGACGAACAGGCGCGTGAGGTCGTATCCGGCGACGCCCTTGGCGGTGCTGCGGCCGGTGCGCAGCAGGCGGCCGTCGGCGAGGACGACGTCGAGGCCGAGGACGTAGTCGGCGGTGACGCCGTATTTGACGCAGCACAGGCCGCCGGAGGCGGTGCCGATGTTGCCGCCGATGGTGCACTCCTCCCAGCTGGAGGGGTCGGGCGGGTAGGCGAGGCCCTTTTCGGCGACGGCGCGGGAGAGCGCCGCGTTGACGACGCCCGGTTCGACGACGGCGATCCGGTCGACGGGGTTGATCTCGATGATCCGGTCCATCGCGGTGAGGGACAGCACGACGCAGCCCTCTATGGCGTTGGCCGCGCCGGACAGGCCCGTACGGGCGCCCTGCGGCACGACGGGGACGCGCTGCGCGGTGGCGGTGCGCATGACGTGCTGCACCTGTTCCACGGTGCGCGGCAGCACGACCGCCGCGGGCTGTCCGGCCGTGCAGAAGCTGGCCATGTCGTTGGCGTACGAGCGGGTGATGTCGGGGTCGGTGAGGACCGCTTCGGCAGGGAGCCCGTCGCACAGGAGTTTGATCAAGTCGCCGCCCATGCTCATCACCCTCGCACTCCGGGGGCCGGTAGGGAAGATCGCGTCAGTGGACGGTCCCCGTGCCTACCGGCCGTGGCTCTCAGCGGCCGCTCCACTGGTAGATCGAGTACGCGCGGCCCCGCGCCGCCCCCGTCGCGAACCCCATGCACAGCCGCGGCGCCGCGGCGCTTCCGATGACCGCGAGCCCCTCCGGTTCGCGCGGGTCGAGGGACTTGCCCGCGAGGATGCGCTCCTGCTGGACGACGTCGCCGCTGCGCATGTCGATGCAGAAGAGGCGGGTGTTGCCGCCGGAGGAGCGCGGGTTCTTCGGGCCGTAGGCGCTGCCGAGCAGTTGGTACGCGTAGTCGCCGCGCACCGCCATCCCCTGGTAGGGCAGCCGCAGTTCCGTGCCGGGCTGGGCGAAGTCGGCGAGCGGGTCGAAGCGCCGGGCGGCGAAGTCGTCGAGGTCGTAGAGCGCGTAGCGGGGCTTGCCCTTTTTGAGGTAGCGCAGCAGCAGCCGGCGGGTGGTGAGGTCGAGGGCCGGGTAGTTGCCGGTGGTGCCGGGCTTGGGGCGGTACGTGGCCGGGACCGCGCGGTCGGTGTGCAGGACGGAGCCCTCCGCGTAGGCGATGCGGGCGATGCCGCGCCCGTAGCCGCTGCCGGGGTGGGCGTCCCATTCGATCCACAGCTCGGCGGGGCTCGCGTCGGGGTCGACGCCGATCGTGCCGCCGTGGCCGAACCCCTTGAGGAACATCCGGCCGAGCCGTTTGCCGCTGGTGGAGAGCCGGTTGAGGCAGAGGTCGCCGTTGCGCTGCCGCTCCGCGTGCGAGTACGCGCGGGATTCGCCGCGCAGTTTGACGCCGCCCTGCATCACCTGGAGGGCGTAGAGGTGGCCGCGCCGCTCGTCGTAGCCGAAGGACTGGAGGACGGTGGTGTGGTGGAGCTTCGCGCCGTGGATCAGCCGGGTGGGGTTCTTGGAGAAGTCGATCCAGGGGAGCGGGGCGAAGGGCTCCGCTCGTACGGCGGGCTCGACGGCCGAGGCGGCTCCGGCGGCCTCTGCGGCCCCGACTGCCCCGGCTGCGGCGCGCGCCGCGCGGCCGTCGAGCGCGGTGAGCACGGCCGCCGCCGAGGCCGCTCCGCCCAGCCCGAGGAGCTGCCTGCGGCCGAGCGTCCGCTCCTGACCCTGCTTCAGGCCCCGCTGTTCCAGGCCCCGCTGTTCCATCAGCCCCATACGATGCTGCCCTCTCTCACGTCTCTCGCGTCGCTGCGCTCCGGTCCAGTGCATGACCGGGATCGGGGTGCGGAGTGCGTATTGAGG
>NZ_JBHVHQ010000082.1:0-16625 GCF_042800135.1 Streptomyces sp. NPDC057654
CGCAAGGCCCTGTGCGGTGCCGCAACGATCGTTGCGGCACCGCACAGGGACGCCCGCGGATTCTGGACGCTGGCCGCATCTGCTCCAGAGGGTGCGGTCCCGGGAGCGTGGCCGGGATCAGCGTGTGCCGGAGAGAACCCGGCCGGGCCAGACGTCGATTACCACCTGGTGGTGCTGGGGGCGCGTCGCCGAGGCGCCCGACGCGTAGTTCCTGTCGACTCGGGCGATCTCGGCCGCGTTGGGCTTGGCGTTCTTGCAGGAGGGGCCGGGCCCGTGGCCGGACATGAGTTCCGAGCACGGGCCGTTGTAGGTGTCGCGCAGCCCGAGGATGTGCCCGGTCTCGTGTGCCGTTATCCGGGTTACGTCGTAGCCCTGGTCCACCGCTTGCTGCCCGAGCTGTACGTTGCCGCGCCCGCCGGGGAAGATCGGCCCCAGCGTGGTCATCGGCCAGCCGTTGGTCGCCTTGTAGATGTAGTCGGCCGAACCGGGGGTGCTCGTCGGCTTCAGTTGTACGTTGTGGACCGCGGAGTTCCAGATCTGCACGGCCTGCCGGACCGCGTCCTTCCACTGACCGGCCCGGCTGTCGTCGTAGGTCAGAGTGACCACTGCCCGGTCCGCGTGCGGTGCGGGGGCCGCCGAGGCGACGCCGACCGTGGTGCTCAGCAGGGCAGGTATGAGTGCCGTCAGAACGGCCATTCGCTTGCGCATGGGACTGGTGCGCCTCCTCAAGTCTCAGCTGCTGCACGTAGTAAAGAAGGTAGACGCGGACATGACAACCCCCTCTTCGGTGACGGTGGGTCGGGCGGGAGGGGCGGGAAGGGGCGCCATCCGGCATCCGCCGGGTGCGGTGGGGCGGTGGCGGGATGCCGTCGGGCCCTTCCAGTGCGAACGGGTGCCGATCCTCCCGCAGGGAGCGGAGGTTGAAGATCTGCGAGGAAACCGACTTCCTGTCCGGGGGAACAATTGCCATAGGCGCGGCTCGTACTGCCCTTTTCACCAGGTCCATATCCCGGTTGCGTCGGTGCCGCCGTTCTTGTCGATACCCATCAGATGGGCTGCTTCAGGACCTACGCGTGAAGTCTGATCCAGCGGGACAGCGAATCGGTGTTCGCCGAAGTCCACGGCGAGAATTCGCTCCGGCTCCAGTGCGTAACCGTCGACCGTCTTGCCGATGTAGCACAGCATGAGCTCCAAGGCCCCGCGTGCGGGGAAGTGCCACTCGCGGCATCCGTACCAGCCGAAAGGAGCGCTCAGGGCTCGCAGGACCGGTCCGTCGAAGTGCAGCTCGACGTAGTCGCGCACGAAGCACACGGCGCTCACCTCTCGGCCCATCAGCAGCCGGAGCGGGTCGTCCGATCCGTTGGCGGTCTCCACATGCCCATGCTGTCAGAGGCTTCCTGCTGCCATCGCGCGGGTGAGTATCTTGGGTGACGATTGCTGGATCAGTTGGTGTACTTCCGCTTCTGAGGGCCGTGGGGAAGCGGAGGCGCCCACGGCACGGACCTTCTTGGTGGCGGGGGTGGAGATGGATGGCTGCTGATTGGGTGTGGGACGAGACCCTGTTTTCCGGCGCGGCCGGCTATTACGAGCGTGGGAGGCTTCCTTACGCTCCGGGGCTGGTGGGCGCGCTCGTCGGGGCACTGAAGCTCGAAGGACAAGGGCGCCTACTCGATGTGGGATGCGGACCAGGCACCCTCGCTCTGCGGCTCGCGGACTTGTTCAGCGAGACCGTCGGGGTCGACCCGGACAGTGGAATGATCGCCGAGGCCGGGCGCGGGGCCGTAAAGGCTGGAGTGGACGGGAAGTCCACGTGGGTACAGAGCCGGGCTGAGGATCTTCCCGCCGGGCTAGGCACGTTCACCGTGGCGGCCTTCGGCCAGTCCTTCCACTGGATGGATCGCGACCTGGTGGCGACGACGGTGAAGGGCATGTTGCGGCCAGGCGGGGCACTGGTGCACATCTCCGATCTGAAAACGGAGGCCCTATCTACCGGGGGTCTTTTGTATCCGGCAGTTCCCTATGCCGCGATGAACGAGTTGATCAGCCAATACCTGGGGCCGGTCCGCAGAGCCGGTCGGGGAGTACTGCCGGACGGGACGCCCGGCGGTGAGGCCGTCGTGCTTGCCCGAGCAGGATTCTCCGGCCCGGATCGTCTCGTCATTCCCGGCGGGCAGGCGTTGGAACGTACGTCGGACGACGTCATCGCCTGGGTGTTCTCGATGTCGTCCTCGGCTCCCCACCTATTCGGGACTCGCCGGGAAGAATTCGAGTCGGAGCTTCACCAACTGCTGCGGAAGTCCTCTTCACCGGGCCGGTTCTCCGAGCGGCAGCCGAGCACCGAAGTCTTTGTCTGGCGGAAACCGCCCGCAGCCGCTTCCGGCTCCTCACCGACGACCGCCTGATCAAGCAGGAGGCAGCACGTGCCGCACCCGGCCTCGGGCGGGGGACGTCCTGCACGGTCGGACAGGAACAGGATAGGACAGGACGGGTCGGGTCGCGCCAAGCCGAACTCGCCCAACGGCCCGCCCTGCACAAGCTCATGGCAGCAGATGATCAGCGCGCGTGACAGTGACCGGCCAGGCCGTGCAGCCCCGCTGTGAAGATGCCGGTGCGGAAGGTTTCCGCCAGTTCGTCGGTGTCGGCTCGGTCGCAGTCGAAGGTCACCGACCAGTGGATGAACGTCTCGTCGGTGGCGGTGATCGGTATGACCCGCATGGTGGCTCGGTACGAGTGCACTGGGTACGGGGAGCTGACGATGCCGTAGGTCAGGGAGCGCGTGTGGTCGTCCAGTGCCAGGAGGGATTCCACGACGGTCTCCCCGTCGGCCATCGACAGAGTGCGGACGCAACCGACGCGGTCCGGTGCCTCCGCGTCCGTCAGGGAGCAGTCGGCGACGGCCGGCTGCCAGGCGGCCAGGCCGCCGAAGTCGCGGACCACGCGCCACACCGTCGTGACCGGGGCCGGGATGACAGCGCTGGCGAATGTTTCGGGCATGAAAGGACTCCGGTTCTGTTCGGATTCTGTTCTGAGCGGGAGGGCCGGGTAGGAAGGCTGAGCGGGAGGGCTGGGTGGGACGGCTGAGCGGGACGGCTGAGTAGGAGGGGCCGGTGGTCGGCCGCCGAAGGCCGCGGCGGCTTCCCCGGCCTGCCCTCCCGGGCGGGGACGGCGGCGCGGTGACCGGGCGACCGCTGACACCGCCGACGCTACGAGCGCGACCGCGGCCGCGGGAGGGTGTGCTGCGACCACCCCGGGGTACGGGCCCGACCTGCGCGCCCGGGTGGGTGCAGCGCACCCACGCCCCCGCACCCGTCCCCGATTAGCGTGGCCGTCATGGAAAGCGAGAACGAACTCGGCGACTACCTGCGAGCCCGCCGCGCGGCGGTCGCGCCGGCGGATGTCGGTCTGCCGGATGACGGGCCGCGGCGGGTGCCGGGGCTGCGGCGTGATGAAGTGGCGCTGCTGGCCGGGATGAGCACGGATTACTACATCCGGCTGGAGCAGGGCCGCGAGCGGCACCCGTCCGAGCAGGTGCTGCGGGCGATCGCCGGAACGCTGCGGCTGGACGACGCGGCGGCCGCCCACCTCTTCCGGCTGGGCCTGTCCGTCTTCGGGACGACGGCCGCCGCGACGACCGTCTCTCCGGCGTTGCTGCGGCTGATGGACGGCATGCGCGATGTGCCGGCCTTCGTGGTCGGGTCGGCGCAGGACGTACTGGCCGCGAACGCGATGGCGCGCGAGCTGTACAGCGGTTTCGCCCGCTACGACAACTTGCTGCGGATGATCTTCCTCGATCCCTTCGCGCGCGAGTTCTATGCCGACTGGGACCACGCCGCGCGTATCGCGGTGGGCAATCTGAGAGCGTCCTCGTCGCAGTTCCCGCAGGACGAGCGGATCGAGCGGGTCGTCGGCGAGCTGAGCGTGCGCAGCCCCGCCTTTACGGGCTTGTGGGCGCGGTACGAGGTCCGCCCCCGTACGCACGAGGACAAGCACTTCCGCCACCCGCGGGTGGGGGAGCTGCGCCTGTACTTCGAGGCGCTCGCCGTCACCAGCGCCCCCGGGCAGCACCTGTCCGTCTACAGCGCGGACCCCGGCAGCGCCGGCGCCGACGCCCTGGTCCTGCTCGGCCGGCTGTCCGAGCAGGGCGCGGCCCCGACAGACCAGGCCGCTCCCACGAAGGAAGGAAAATCCCCATCATGACCATGTCCCTGTCCGACGCCGTCGGCGCCTTCGAGATCGCGGGCAAGAAGGTCGCCCGCCTCGGTTTCGGCGCCATGCGCCTGACCGGGCTCGGGGTATGGGGCGAACCCGACGACCGTGCGGAGTGCGTCCGCGTGGTGCGCCGCGCCGTCGAACTCGGCGTGCAGCTGATCGACACCGCCGACTCCTACGGCCCGTACGTCAGCGAAGAGATCATCCGGGAAGCGATCCACCCCTACCGTGACGACGTGCTGATCGCGACGAAGGCCGGGCTCACCCGGAACGGGCCCGACGTGGTCAGGACCGACGAGGGACTGGTGCGCCTCGGTCCGGCGGCGTGGCCGCCGGTCGGGCGACCGGAGTACCTGCGTCAGCAGGCCCTGATGAGTCTGCGTCGGCTCGGCGTCGACCACATCGATCTGTTCCAGCTGCACCGCGTCGATCCGCTGGTCCCGCTGGAGGACCAGGTCGGCGAGTTGAAGAGGCTCCAGGACGAGGGCAGGATCGTAGCGATCGGGCTGTCGCAGGTCACCGTCGGCCAGATCGAGCGGGCCCGTACGATCGCGGAGATCGCCACCGTCCAGAACCGCTACAACCTCACCGATCGCGGTTCCGCCGACGTCCTGGAGTACTGCACCCGCCACGGCATCGGCTTCATACCCTGGGCGCCGGTGGCCGCGGGCGAGCTGACCCGCCCCGGCGGCCCGGTCGACCGCATCGCCACCGCTCACGGCGTCGGCCCGTCTCAGATCGCGCTGGCCTGGCTGCTGGCCCGCTCCGGTGTCGTCCTGCCCATCCCCGGTACGTCGAAGGTCGCGCACCTGGAGGAGAACCTGACCGCGGCGACCTTGCGGCTGAGCGACGCGGAGATCGACGAGCTGACTGCCAGTGCTGCCGCCACGGCGTGATGACGCCCTTGGAAGGACAGGCGCCTCCCGCTCGTAACAGCCCGCAGCGCCGCCCTGTCTCCCCTGCTTCTCCCTTCCCCCTGTCTGCACCGATTGTCCGCACCCTGTCTGCACCGAAGAAAAGATCCACACCATGCTGCTTCCCTCCGATGAGGCCGGCCGAGGCCGGCCCGTCGTCCTGCTGCACGCCCGTCCCACCGACCGCACCATGTGGGCCGCCCACCTTCCCCTGCTCGCCGACGCGGGCGTACGGGCCATCGCCCTGGACCTGCCCGGCCACGGCGACGCACACGTACCCGCCGACCGTGAGTCGGCCCCCTGGACGGACGTGCTCGAAACGCTCGACCACCTCGGAGCCGACCGTTTCGTCCTGGCCGGAAACTCCCTCGGCGCCCTGACAGCGCTCCAGGCCGCCGTCACGGCGCCCGAACGGGTCGAGGGCCTGGTACTCGTCGGATACCGGCCCCACGACCAGCCGGCCTCCCCGCGTCTGCGAGCCGCCTGGGACGCCGAAAGGACGGCACTCGCCGCCGACGATCTGGAGTCGGCGGTGACAGCCGGCGTCGAGGCGTGGACCTCGGCCGACGCGACCGACGACGTACGCACCCACGCGGCCCGTATGCTCCGCGCCCAGCTCACCGAACAGCTCGCCCACGGCGAGGCGCCGCCGGCCGCGGACCCGCTCGGCGAAGGAACGGCTGCGCTGCGTACCCTCACCGCTCCCGCCCTGGTCGGCGTCGGTGAACACGACATGCCCGACTTCTTCCAGGGCGGCGAAGAACTGGCCCGCGCCCTCGACGCAGGCCGCCCCGTGGTCATCCCCGCCGCCGGACACCTCGCCCCCCTGGAACAGCCTGCGGCGTTCTGCACCCTGCTACTGGATTTCGTCCGCCGTCTCCCGGCGCAGTAGGTGGGCTGCGTCGCTTCTGGTGGTTCGGCGACGTGCAATTGTCAGTGCTTCCGGCATTCGAGCGGATGCCGCGCGCAGTGCCGGAGCGGAGCCGGCGCGGTAGGAATCGAAGTGTAGAGGGAGCCCGCGTTGGAACTTGTGCCGGACGACGATTCGCTGGGCGGTATACGACCGTTCCTGGATGAGGGCGAGGCCATTCTGGGGTACGAGCCCCAGGAGGGTTTTCCGGATCGCTGCTGGGTTCTGCACGCAGCCTCTCTGGGAGGGAAACGTGTCACCTGGGGCGACGTATTGGCACGGGTCGGCAAGCGACTGGAGGACTGGCCGTACACCCCGTCCTTCAGGGTCTTCGAAGGGCTAAACCTGCCCGAAGACCTTGAGCGGCCGGGGGTGGGGGAAATCGACCGCGGCAGCCTGGCCCGCCTGGTCGAGGCCCTTGCCCGCCACAGCCTCGACGGAGCGCGTACGGAGTGCTACTGGGCACAGGCGGCAATCGAGGACGTCGGCTGTCCGATTCCGGCGCGCCGTAGTCGGCTGGATGAGGCACTCGCCCACCATGACGCCTGCGCGTGGCTCGACCGGGCCGTGAGGACCCGGTTCCCCGCGCACTGGTGGCCACTGGACGGCGGCTCCTGGTTCGTCCTCAGCGACTGGGATCTGAGTGCGACCGAGGTATTCGGCACGCCGGCCCTGATCTCGGACCTCCTCGCCGATGACGGACTGGACGCCGTGCGGCACCCCAGCATCGCCGAAGTCCAGGGCAACTCCGCGACATGGCGCGAGCGGGCGAATTGAGCTCACTGGGCATCTCGCCAACCGCGCGTTCTATGCCCGCGGCCTACCGCGCCAGGAATTCTTCAACCTTGTGTTCCACAGGGGACGATAAGGGGGACGGTAGGTTGGTCAACGATCAGTCCGTGTCCGTGGCGACCAGGATGGCGAGCCGTCGGGCATTCGGGGCGACGGAGACCAGACCTATGTCCCAGGCCACGCCCTCGAACCACTTGGTGGCGGCCCCGAAGCTGTGCCAGTCGCATGCCTGGGCGCTGCGCTCCACCTCGGCGGGCGTCGCTTCCGTGGGCGCTCCGGACAAGGCGGCGACGGAACGCCAGGCTGCCAGGCGTCCGTAGGCCCCGTACTCGCCGTTGTTGTACGCGCCGCCGGTCGAGGCCGCCGCGAACAGGATGCGCCAGGCATCGTCCGGAGGGCAGGAGGCGAGTGCCAGGCGTTTGCGCGGGCCGACGCCTCGCAGGCACTCCAGGTCCAGGGAGACCAGCAGGTCGGGGAGAGCCCCCGCCTCGAACGGTTCGGCCAGCTCGTACGTCACGGCCTCGCTGCGGCCGTTGGACTCCTCGGCCCAGTTGGCCACGGCAGCGGTGGCGGCCTCGCTGAACGCCTCCGTCGTCGACGCGGTTGCCGATGGGATGTGTGCGGCCTTGCTCAGCGTGGCCCCGGGGCCGTCCTGGGGCCCGTACGGCATCGAGTAGCTGCTCCCGCTCACCGTGTAGCTCGGCAGGGGCGGCGCCTCTTCGAGTGCGGAGAGTTCGAGAGGAAGCCAGGCGAGCGGATGGTGGCTCCAGTGAGGGGATGTCGCCCATCTCTCGATTTCTGGGAAGTCCCCGAGCGCCACGCCTCTGAGCACCAGTTCGTGCACGAGACACATCCGGAGTTCCTCCGAAGCACGGGCGCGTGAGCTGCCGCCCGCGAAAACAGCCGTCAGGTTTTCCGGGGCTTGGCCCGCGGCGAGCAATGACGCCGCGTACCGGGCCGGTTTCCGCTTGGCGGCCCCGGCCCCGGCCCCGGCCCCGGACGCGGACCCAGATCCGCTCCCGCCAGCGGACAGAAGTCGCAGCGCCTGCTCGATGTGTCCCCGGCCGGGGGCGGTGGTCAGCAGACGGAGCAGCCGGTCGAAGACACTCCGGTATTGCCAGACCTCAGTCGCGCGCGAACCGTACTTGTTCGCCAAGGCAATACCGAGGTCGGCCACGAACGCGGCATCGCCTTCGGCGAGGCGGCTTTCAGCCGTGTCCCATACCGTGGTCACGCTCTTCAGGTCGGGCAGCTGTGCCACGATCTTCTGTATTCGGTCGCTCACGTCGTGTTCCTCTTGGGTGCCGATCGGGATCGATGAGGATCGATAGGGATTGATCGGGTCAGAGAAACATATGGTGCGCTGGTGCCTATATGCACATCCTTATAGGGTCCCAGACCGTTCGGCTGCGAATGCGTCCAGGCCGGTCAGGTCGGCTGAGAGGGTCCACAGGCGGGCGGCCTGTTCGGGGTCGGTCGCGTGGGGGCTCACGTCGGTGAGCGGCGCGCTGTCGCTCGCAGCGGGCTCGGCGATGTCGCAGTCCTCGCAGTAGACGCCGCCCAGGCCCTCCAGACGCGGGGAGGTGGCCGCCCATACCTGTGTCGCCGCCCCCTGCTCCGGTGTCTTGAACGTGGGATCCGCCAGGTTGCCGTGCTCGTCGATCCAGCCGGCGGCGACCATCTCCTGAGCGGAAAGGTGCCGCTGCAAGGGGGTGAGGATGCTGCCGGGGTGGAGGGAGAAGGCCCGTACGCCCGTGTGGCGGGCGAGTGCGTCCAGATGCACGGCGAACAGTGCGTTGGCTGTCTTCGCCTGCCCGTATGCCAGTACCTTGTCGTAGCCGCGCTCGAAGTGCACGTCGTCCCAGCGGATGCCCGAATCGTGGTGGCCCGCGGAGGACACGGAGATCACGCGGGCCCCGCCGCGCGCGATCGCCGGCCATAGACGGTTGACGAGGGCGTAGTGCCCGAGGTGATTGACAGCGAACTGGGACTCCCAGCCGGGGCCGAGCCGCCGCTCGGGGCAGGCCATGATCCCGGCGTTGTTGATGAGGATGTCGATGTCACGGCCCGAGGCGAGGAAGCGCTCGGCGAAGGAGCGGACGCTGTCGAGGTCGGCGAGATCGAGTGCGTCGACCTCGGTCCCGGCGATGTCCTGGACCGCCTTCCGGGCGGTCTCGGGGCGCCGGGCCGGGACGACGACGGTGGCGCCGGCGTCGGCGAGCGCGCGTGTGGTCTCCAGGCCCAGGCCCGAATATCCGCCGGTCACGATGGCGAGTTTCCCGGAGAGGCCGATGCCGCGCAGGACGTCTGCGGCGGTGCTCCGGGCTCCGAACCCGGATGCCACCTTGCGCTGAGGCGTAGTCATGAGCCACACGGTACGAATTGGAGCGCGCTCCATGGCAAGGCGGCCACCCGCTGCTCGGTTGCGGAGCACCTGGGACGCTCACTCGGCCAAGGGCTACGGGGGCGGGTCGGCCGGTTCGGACAGGGGCGCTGGTATCCAGTTGCCGTGGAAGCCCGCCGGTATGCGGACGGGCACATGGACCTCGGCGATCGGCGCGGCGCCGAGGTCCATGGCGTCCAGGACGGCCAGGTAGCTGGTGCCGCGGGCGCGGTCGTGGGCGAAGGTCATGAGGTAGCCGTCGTCCTCCCGGTCCGGGCCGGCGCCGGAGCGGGGGACGAAGACGGCTTCGCCGCAGGTGTGGCCGGCGGGGAAGCGGTGGGTACTGCGCAGGGCGCCGTGCGTCAGGTCGTACTTGTAGATCTCGGCGTGGTGGGGCTCGGCGTCCAGGGTGAAGCTCGTGGTGTAGCCGTAGCGGTGCGGCAGTCCTATGCGGTTGTCGGCGATCCGGGGGTATTCGCTGGGCGTGTCGTCCAGCGGGGTCTCGGTGACCCGGCCGGTGGCCAGGTGGAGTACCCACTGGTGCAGGGCGGGCAGGCCGCCGCTCAGATCCTGTGGTCCGCTGCGCCACAGACTCGGGACGCGGGTGCCGGTCACGGTGATCGTTCCGTGGGACTCGAAGGCGTTCAGGGTGTGCCACACGTAGCAGGGAGCGACGTCGAACCACCGTACAGAGGTGTTTTGTCCGACCTGCCCGGCCTGCCTGACCTGGTCGGCCTGTCCGGCCTGGGCGGTTCGAGGCAGGACGCCGAACCGGGCGCGGTGGCTGTCCTCCCACCGCCAGGGCGGCCCGCCCGCCGCGGCCCCGTCCGCGTCGAAGACGACGGGCAGGTCCATGAAGACGACGTACCGCGCGGTGATGGCGAAGTCGTGCATCATCGTGGCCCGCGGGACCTCCACGGTCTGTCGCTGCACGACCTGCCCCGCCGCGCAGGCCCGGTAGTACGTCAGATACGGCGGCCGAACCCGGTAGCCGAAGAAGTGCAACTCACCCGTGCCGGGACAGGTCTTGGGGTGGGCGGTCATGGGGCTCTCCAACGCCCCGTCGAAGGTGAAGGCCCCGAGAGTCGCCAGGCCGGGGGTCACCTCGTAGGGGAAACCGCCTTCTTCGAGGGCGAAGAGCCGGCCGGCGTGGGCGATGAGGTGCGTGTTGGCCGTGGTGACGCGGTAGTCGAGCCGCGAGGTGACCGGGTCGAAGGCGAGCGCGAATCGGGACGCGCCGGGCTGCGCGTGCAGCGGCGTACGGACGTAGCGGTTGCGGTACCAGGTGGCCCGGCCGCCGGCCAGGGCAATGGTGTGGATCATGCCGTCACCGGCGAAGAAGTGCGGTGACCAACCGCTGCGCGGATTGGGCCCGTTACGGAAGTATTGGCCGCGCAGCTCCCTGGGAATCGCGCCGATCACCGCACTCGGCCTACGGGTGACCTCGCTCGCGACCGGTGCGTTGTTGCCCGATAAATGAAGGGGTGTACGGGAATTGGATGGCCCCGAAGACATCATCATCGGCTGCCTCCTGCCATGAGATGAGACCCCCAGCGTCCCCCAGCCCGCCCCCCAACGGCAGTCTTGAACTTTTCGCCCGCCTCAGCCGCGACCGCCACGTCCCCTGCTTTTCGCCCCCGCCCGCCACACCGCACCTCGCCCAAGGGAGCGGCCAAGAACGACTACACGCTCACCGTTCCCCTGTGCATCGTGTCGAGGCGCGGCAGCATCTGCTTGATGATCTGTGTCCGCAGTCCGGCGTCGAGCAGTCCAGCCCCCTGATCTGCGATACCCGGTCCACGAAGCGCTCGTCGTACAGGCGGTACCCGTTCGGGGAGCGGCGGGCGGCGATCAGGCCCTGTTCCTCGTAGTAGCGCAGAACCCGGCGGGACGCGCCTGTACGCTGCGACAGCTCTCCGATGCGCATGTGATCCACCTCGTGGGCGGCCTCATTGACCCTCACGTCTACGTGAAGGTTGGAGCCTGTTCGGCGTACGCAGCCACAGCCCGCGACCACAGGACACAGCCCACGGCCGCAGGCCACAGCCCACGGCCACCACAACCCCCGCAGCAGACGTGAGGTGAGCTTGATGGACAACCAGCTCTATGACTACAGCCCGATCATCGAACGCGAGCCGATCCACTGGCCCGATGGCGCCCGAGTCGCCTTCTACGTGGGGCTGAACGTCGAGCACTACCGGATCGACCGCCCCGCGACGAGCGCCTTCGCGGACACCGTGGGACTGGTTCCCGACCCGCTGAACTACGGCTGGCGCGACTACGGGCCACGGGTGGGCGTCTGGCGGCTGATCGACAGCTTCGACCGGCACCGGATTCCCGTGAGCGCGCTGCTCAACTCCGACGCCGCCGAGCGCTATCCCCAGATCATCGACGCGGGACGGGCCCGGGACTGGGTTTGGCTCGCGCACGGCAAGAACAACTCCACCTTCCAGGCCGACATGTCCCTCGAAGAGGAACGCGCCTACCTCGCCGAGGTCGTCGGCACCATCGAGCGGGCCACCGGCCGGCGGCCTCGCGCGGCTGGATGGGCCCGGCCCTCACCGAGACCTTCCACACCCCGGAACTGCTCGCCGAACTCGGCCTGTCGTACGTACTGGACTGGACCAGTGACGACCAGCCGTACCCGTTGAACGTACCCGGCATGCTCGGCGTGCCGTATTCCGTGGAGCTCAACGACATCGGCCTCTTCGTCAGCAAGGGCCTGACCGGACCGGACTTCGTCCAGATCGTCAAGGACCAGCTCGACCAGCTCTACGAGGACTCCGCCGACAGCGGCCGGGTGATGGCGCTGGCCCTGCACCCGTTCATCATCGGCCAGCCTTTCCGCCTCCGGTACCTTGACCAGGCGCTGGAGTACATCGCCCACCACCCCGGAGTGTGGCTGACGACCAGCGACGAGATCGCCGCCCACTACACCAGGACCACTGCCCCGGTCCAGGGCAGCGATTAGCCGGCGACGGGGCATCCACCGGCCGCCACCCGCAACCGCCACCCGCCACCGCTACCCTCCCCAGCCGCTCCACGACCGAGCTGAGCGACCAAGAGCAGGCGGCGCAGGTGGCCGAATTCAGCTTAATTCCTGTGTTTTGAGAGGCGGGGCGGGGTTCCTGCCGTGCGAGCCGGGGCCAACGCCTCGCCCCAACGCGCCGTCTCCAAGGGCTTCTCAGCGCCTGCTCCTGGGCAACTACCGCCGGTTCACCCCGCGGGCGGCGGAGGGGCGGCGGGGAGATGGCGGAGATACGGGAATGGCGTCCGCGTGCCCGTATCGGTTCGAGGGGAGCGCCTAAAACTCGTCACCATTCGGATAAACATTTTGCAGGGCAAGATCACTGCATCGAGGTAACTCCCACCGGCTCGCCCGGCTGTCCGGGCGCCGTGGCCGTTACGGTTCCCCGAGATCGACGCGAATTCCCGCTGCAACTCCCCCTCAATACACCCAATCCCCCTATGACATGCACCAGTCCGCTTCCTGAGCTGACGCCGAGTGCGTACGTCCAACACCAAGGAGAGCCCGCCCGATGTCCACTGAGACCAGCCCGGAACCGCTGATGGATGCGCCCCGGCAGTCCAGTCTGAGCACCGCGGCCGCCCGCAACCTCGCCACCACGACCAAGACCGTCCCACAGATGCAGGGGATCACCTCCCGGTGGCTGCTGCGGGCGCTCCCCTGGGTCGAGGTCAAGGGCGGCACCTACCGGGTGAACCGGCGGCTGACCCACACCGTCGGCGACGGGCGGATCGAGTTCGTACAGGAGGCCGGCGACGTCCGGGTGATCCCGCGTGAGCTGGGCGAACTGGCCCTGCTGCGCGGGTTCGAGGACGTCGGGGTGCTGACCGCTATCGCCGACCGGTGTGTGCGGCGCGACTTCCGCGCCGGGGAGGTGCTGGCCGAGCGCGGCGGCGCCGCCGAGCAGATCCACCTCATCGCGCACGGCCGCATCCGGCTGACGGCGGCAGGCGAGTACGACGACGAGGTCCGCGTCGCGGTGCTCGCCGACGGCGACCGGTTCGGCGACGACGCCCTCCTGGACGACGCCGCCAGCTGGGACCATACGGCCACCGCCGAGACCTCCGGCACCCTCCTGACCCTCTCCCGCGCCGACTTCGCCGCCGTCCGCGACGGGGCGCCGAACCTCCGGGCACACCTCGAACAGTTCCGCGCGCTCGCCGGTCGGCCGCAGAATCGTCACGGCGAGGCCGAGATCGCGATGTCGGCCGGGCACACCGGGGAAGTGGGGCTGCCGAGCACCTTCGTCGACTACGAGCTCAAGCCGCGTGAGTACGAACTCTCCGTCGCGCAGACCGTTCTCCGCGTCCACACACGGGTCGCCGACCTCTACAACGAGCCGATGAACCAGACCGAGGAACAGCTCAGGCTCACCATTGAGGCGCTGCGCGAGCGCCAGGAGCACGAGCTGATCAACAACCGGGAGTTCGGCCTGCTCCACAACGCCGACTTCAAGCAGCGGATCCAGCCCCACTCCGGGCCGCCCACCCCGGACGACCTCGACGAGCTGCTCAGCCGCCGCCGCGGTACCAAGGTCTTCCTCGCACACCCGAAGGCGATCGCGGCGATCGGGCGCGGCTTCAACGAGCGCGGGCTCTACCCGACCCACGTCGACCTCGGCGGGCAGCAGGTACCGGCCTGGCGCGGGGTCCCGATCCTGCCGTGCAACAAGATCCCCGTCAGCGAGGAGGGGACCAGCTCGATCCTGGCCATGCGCACCGGCGCGGACGACCAGGGCGTCGTCGGGCTGCACCAGACGGGCCTGCCGGACGAGTACGAACCGGGCCTGTCGGTGCGCTTCATGGGCATCAGCGAGCAGGCGCTCATCTCGTACCTCGTCAGCACCTACTACTCCGCCGCCATCCTGGTGCCCGACGCCCTCGGCGTGCTCGAAAACGTACAGATCGCCCGTACGGGCAGCTAGAGGGTCCACACAGGCTAGCTATACGTGCACGGACCGAGCACAAGTCCCCTAGGTAGAGGGCTCTTTTACGCCAAGGTCCGCACGACAGCCGACGACGACCCGGAGTCCGGGTCCGGGCCCCGCGAGCATGCCCGGCGCCTGCGCAGCCCACCCACCTCATCAAGGAGCCACGGATGCCCGTTCCTGGGGTCTCCCTTCCTCCGCCCAGGCCGCCCGCCACCGCGGCCGGCCCCGGCGCCCAGCCCCACCACTCTCTCGCCGACTCCCAGCCTCACGTCGAAGCCGTCGCCCTGTCCGACGCCCCACCCGTCGCCCCGAGACCGCCGCGTTCCACCGTGGAGCGGCTGCTCAGCGGCCCGAACGGCCTGGGCACGGCCGGTCTGCGCCTCACCCCGCGCGAGGCGCCGCCGACGTCCGAAGCGCAACCGGCGCCCGAAGCGCGGTCGGAGGGCGCGTCGGCGGCCGGCGGCCCCGCTCCGGACCTGTGTCCGCCGTCTGCGCACGACTCCGCTCCGGACCTGTGCCGACCCGCGGCAGGCGACGCGGTTCCGGGCCTGTACCACCACCCCGTACCGGAGCCCGACCCGCTGCGGGTCGAGGAGGTCAGCGGCCGGATCAAGACATGGGCCGTGGACGAGGTCCAGACGGTCCCGCCGGAATGGCAGGACCAGTTCGACGGCTTCTCCGTCGGCAGGTACATGGTCGCCTGCCATCCGGACGCCCCCACCATCGACCACCTGATGATCGCCACCCGGCTGATGGTCGCCGAGAACGCCGTCGACGACTGCTACTGCGAGGACCACGGCGGCTCGCCCGTCGGCCTCGGCAGCCGCCTCCTGCTGGCCCATACGGCGCTCGACGCGCTGCACACGACGCCGGAGTACGAGGAGGAGTGGGCGAAGTCGCTCCAGTCGGACGCCCCCCGGCGCGCCTACCGCTCCGCCATGGACTACTTCCTCCGGCAGTCCACCCCCTCCCAGGCCGACCGGTTCCGGCACGACATGGCCCGGCTGCACCTGGGGTATCTGGCGGAGGCCGCCTGGTCGGAGACGGGGCACATGCCACAGGTGTGGGAGTACCTGGCGATGCGCCAGTTCAACAACTTCCGCCCCTGTCCCACGATCACCGACACCGTCGGCGGCTACGAGCTCCCGGCGGACCTGCACGCACTGCCGGCCATGCAGCGGGTCATCGCGCTCGCCGGCAACGCGACCACGATCGTCAACGACCTGTACTCGTACACCAAGGAGCTCAAGAGTCCGGGCACGCACCTCAACCTGCCCGTGGTGATCGCACAGCGCGAGAACCTTCCCGACCGGGATGCCTACCTGAAGGCGGTCGAGGTCCACAACGACCTCATGCACGCCTTCGAAGCCGAGGCCGCCGGTCTGGCCGCCGCCTGCCCCGTGCCGAGCGTGCTGCGCTTCCTGCGGGGCGTGGCCGTCTGGGTCGACGGCAACCACTACTGGCACCGGTCCAACACCTACCGTTACAGCCTGCCCGACTTCTGGTGAAAGACCTCTGGCGAGAAATGGATACACGCGTGACCAGCATCGAGCACACCACCGCACAGGGCACCACCGCCTTCATCCCCTCCCCGGCGTCGCCCTACCAGGGTGACATCGCCCGCTACTGGGACCAGGAGGCCAGGCCCGTGAACCTGCGCCTCGGCGATGTCGACGGGCTCTACCACCACCACTACGGCATCGGCGACATCGACCGCGCCGCCCTCGGCGACACCGCCGACAGCGAGTACGAGAAGAAGCTCATCGCCGAGCTCCACCGCCTGGAGTCGGCGCAGGCCGAAGTCCTCATCGACCACCTCGGCCCCGTCGGCAGCGAGGCCACGCTCGTCGACGCGGGCTGCGGCCGGGGCGGTTCGATGGTGATGGCGCATCAGCGCTTCGGCTGCCATGTCGAGGGTGTCACCCTGTCCGCCAAGCAGGCCGAGTTCGCCAACCGGCGCGCCGGCGAACTGCGCATCGACAGCCATGTGCGGGCGCGCGTGTGCAACATGCTCGACATGCCCTTCGGTACGGGCGAGGCTCGTTCCTCGTGGAACAACGAGTCGACCATGTACGTCGATCTGCACGACCTCTTCGCCGAGCACTCCCGCATCCTGGAGATCGGCGGGCGCTATGTGACCATCACGGGCTGCTGGAACCCGCGCTACGGCCAGCCCTCGAAGTGGGTCTCTCAGATCAACGCGCACTTCGAGTGCAACATCCACTCCCGTCGCGAGTACATGCGCGCCATGGCCGACAACCGCCTCGTACCGCAGACCGTCGTCGACCTGACGGCCGCGACGCTGCCCTACTGGGAGCTGCGCGCCACGTCCTCCCTGGTCACCGGCATCGAGGAGGCGTTCATCAACTCCTACAAGGACGGCTCCTTCCAGTACCTCCTGATCGCCGCCGACCGGGTCTGATCCACCCCTGGTAGGCGCTCCGTACGAGCCTCGTACG
>NZ_JBHVHQ010000083.1:0-16575 GCF_042800135.1 Streptomyces sp. NPDC057654
TCTACATGCTGGTCATGGGGCTGGTGGGCGACCCCGACAGCCCGATGCAGGCGGAGACGGGCGGGGTGACCGTGCTCGTACTGGCGGCGCTGCCGCTGACCGCCGCCCGCGGGCTGCTGCTGCGGCGGCGCTGGAGCCGCGGCCCCGCGATGATCACGCAGCTGCTGTCGCTGCCCGTCGCCTGGACGCTCATCAGCAACGGCGGCGCGCTGATCGCCGTCGGAGCGGTCCTCGCCGCCGTCGCCGTGGTCGTACTGGCGCTGCTGGTCAACCCGACGGCCACCGAGGCGCTGGGCATCGGCCCCCGCGACGCGTAACCGGCCCCCTTCCCGACCGCCTCCCGCCCGCTACTCCTCCACGAGGAGCTTGTCGCGGAGCTGGGCGAGCGTGCGGGCCAGCAGCCGGGAGACGTGCATCTGCGAGATGCCGACCTCCTGCGCGATCTGCGACTGCGTCATATTGCCGAAGAAGCGGAGCAGCAGGATCTTCTTCTCGCGCGGTGGAAGATCCTCCAGCAGCGGCTTGAGGGACTCGCGGTACTCGACGCCCTCCAGCGCCTCGTCCTCCGCCCCCAGGGTGTCCGCGACGGCCGGCGACTCGTCGTCGGTGTCCGGCACGTCGAGGGAGAGGGTGCTGTAGGCATTGGCCGACTCCAGCCCCTCCAGCACCTCCTCCTCCGAGATGGCCAGCCGCTCGGCGAGCTCGTGCACCGTGGGCGCGCGGCCGTGCTGCTGGGACAGCTCCGCCGTGGCCGTGGTGAGGGCCAGCCGCAGCTCCTGGAGCCTGCGCGGCACCCGCACCGCCCAGCCCTTGTCCCGGAAGTGCCGCTTGATCTCGCCGACGACCGTCGGCGTCGCATACGTGGAGAACTCCACGCCGCGATCCGGGTCGAACCGGTCCACGGACTTGATCAGACCGATCGTGGCGACCTGGGTCAGGTCGTCCAGCGGCTCGCCCCGGTTGCGGAACCGCCGCGCCAGGTGTTCCACCAGCGGGAGGTGCAGCCGCACGAGGTGGTTGCGCAGCTCGGCCCGCTCGGGCGAGCCCACCGGAAGCTCCCGCAGTTCGAAGAACAGCGCTCGCGCACCACTGCGATCATGGGGGTCGTGGTGCTGGTGCCACGTCTGGTGCTGGTGCTGATCCATGTGGTCCGCCCGCTCTGGTCGGTCGCCGGGCTGCTCCGGCTCCACGTCCGCCGGGTGCGGCCGGGCAGGCTGTTGCGGGATGCCCGGGGTGCGCACTCCCCGCGATGATGCAGTACTCACGGAGCCCCCTCTTTTGTCACGGCTGTCCGGGACCTGCGCCGCGCTTCTTGTGCAGGCTGATGCTGACCGTACGGTCGTCCGCGACCGTCGAGTCGACCTCGCCGGCCAGCGCGGAGAGCACCGTCCAGGCGAAGGTGTCGCGCTCGGGGGCGCGGCCGTCCGTGGTGGGCGCCGAGACGGTCACCCGAAGCGCGTCCCCGACCAGGCGGAAGACGCAGCTGAGAACACTGCCGGGAACGGCTTGTTGCAGCAGGATCGCGCACGCCTCGTCCACCGCGATGCGCAGATCCTCGATCTCGTCGAGAGTGAAATCCAAACGGGCTGCGAGGCCGGCTGTCGCCGTCCGCAGTACCGACAGGTAGGCACCCGCAGCGGGCAGCCGGACTTCCACGAAGTCCTGGGTCCCGGGCTCGCCTGCGATCTGGGACACCCTCACCTCCAAGGTGGCACAAGCTTGTTGAGCTGTTACGAGCGCCGGTCCCGCAGTCCTCGTGACGGAGGCTGGGAGAGCCGGCGCGGCACACGGTTCGCCCGCGACGCTATCGCGATCCGGGTCGTGGTGCCGCAGCCCCACGACTGTCACTCATGGTAAGCCCATGAGTACGGACAGTGGCTAGGGGTCTGCGGCCTCAAATCGAAAGAGAAGTCGTCCTGTTGGCGTTTCCGTCACTCTCCGCTACTGCCGCGAGAGCGTGGAGCGGCTCCCCCGACAACCGTTGTACGGTCCAACCGTCCATCGGCTCGGCGCCGATGGACCGGTAGAAGTCGATCGACGGTTCGTTCCAATCCAGCACTGACCACTCGAAACGCTGATACCCACGCTCGACGCATATACGCGCGAGAGCCGCGAGAAGCGCCTTTCCGTGACCTTCACCGCGCGATTCCGGCCGCACATAGAGATCCTCAAGGTAGATACCGTGCGTGCCCGTCCACGTCGAATAGTTACGGAACCACAGCGCGAAGCCGATCGGTTGGGCCGGAGCGCCGTCCGCGCCCGCACCGTTTTCGTCGCTCTCCGCAATCAGAGCGAAGACCGCGGGGTGCTCCCCGAAGAGCGCCTCGCACAGCTGCTCCTCACTCGCCCGCGCGTCCTCCAGAGCCCGTTCGTACGCGGCGAGTTCGCGGATCATCGCGTGAATGACGGGTACGTCGGCGGGGGCGGCGGCTCGGATCATGAGTGCATGCTAACCGGCCGGTCCGACAACGCGGTCGGCGCTGTCGGGGGAGGGGTGCGGGCGGGGAGCCGGCGGCTTCAGACGATCCGCTGGTCCGCGAAGCACCAGCGCCAGTCCTGGCCCGGCTCGAAGCTGCGCATCACCGCGTGCCCGGTCGCCTCGTAGTGCCCCGTGGCATGCCGGAAGGGCGAGGAGTCGCAGCAGCCGACGTGCCCGCACACCAGGCACAACCGCAGCTGCACGGGATGGCTGCCCACCGCCAGGCACTCGGGACAGGTGTCGCCCAGCGGCGCGGGCTCGGGGCGCGGCAGCGCGGGAACGTGGGGGCACTCACTCATGATGACCAGGTTAGATCGGGTAGGCGGGCGGCGGAGCCGCCCCGTATAAGCCAGTACGAGAGGGAGCCGGAACAGCACATGATCAGGATGGGGGCATAGCCGATGGACGTCATGCCACTGCTGGTGCTCGTCGCCGTCAGCGCGGCCGTCGCGGGCGTGGCCCGCCGGGGGCCCGTTCCCGCGCCGCTGCTGCTGGTCGCCGTCGGGCTCGCCGCCTCGTACGTACCTGGGGCGCCGGACTACACCCTCGACCCGGACATCGTGCTGCCGCTGCTGCTGCCGCCGCTCCTGCACACCGCGGCGCTCGACAGCTCGTACCTGGACCTGCGGGCCAACGTGCGGCCGGTCGCCCTGCTCTCCGTCGGCTATGTGCTCTTCGCGGCCCTCGCCGTCGGCTACGTCGCCTACCTCGTGGTCCCGGACCTGCCGCTCACCGTCGCCCTGGTGCTGGGCGCGGTGATCGCCCCGCCGGACGCGGTCGCCGCCACCGCCATCGCGCGCCGTCTGCGGCTGCCCTCCCGGATGACCACGATCCTCCAGGGCGAGTCCCTGGTGAACGACGCGACCGCGATCACCGCCTACAAGGTGGCGCTGGCCGCGGCGGTCGGGGAGGGCGCGACCTGGGGCGAGGGCTTCAAGGAGTTCGGGCTCGCGGCCGTCGGCGGCGTCGGCGTCGGCCTCATCCTGATGGTGCCGCTGCACTGGCTGCGCAAGCGGCTGCGGGAGCCCCTGCTCCAGAACACGCTCTCGCTGCTGATCCCCTTCGTCGCGTACGCCGCCGCCGAGCGCTTCGAGGCGTCCGGGGTGCTCGCCGTCGTCACGGTCGGCCTCTACCTGGGGCACCACTCCTGGCAGGTCGACTTCGCGACCAGGCTCCAGGAGGCGGCGGTCTGGAAGATGGTCGCCTTCGTCCTCGAATCGTCCGTCTTCGCCTTGATCGGGCTCCAGCTGCGGGTCGTGCTGAAGGGGCTCGGCGAGTACGGGGTCGGCGAGGCCGTCTGGTACGCGGCGGCCGTCTTCGTGGCCGTCGTGGCGGCCCGCTTCGTCTGGGTGTTCCCCGCCACATTCCTGCCGCGCTTCCTGTCCGCCCGCGTACGCGAACGCGAACCCGACACCACGTGGACGGCGCCGGTCATCGTCGGCTGGGCCGGGATGCGGGGCGTGGTCTCCCTGGCCATCGCCTTCTCCATCCCGCTGACCACGCACGAGGCCACCGCGTTCCCGGCGCGCAACCTGGTGCTGTTCCTCACGTTCACCACGGTGATCGCGACGCTCGTCGTCCAGGGCCTCACCCTCCCCGTCCTGATCCGCCGCCTGAAGCTGCCGGGCCGCGACGTACAGGCCGAGACCCTCGCCGAGGCCCAGGCCCAGAACGAAGCCTCCACCGCCGCCGAGCGCCGCCTCGCCGAACTCCTCGACGACGACCGCAACGCGCTCCCGCAGCCGCTCGCCGACCGCCTCCGCACGGTCATGGACCGCCGCCGCAACGCGGTGTGGGAGCGGCTCGGGACGGTGAACGAGACCACGGGGGAGTCTGCCGATGAGACATACCGGCGGCTGGCCCGGGAGATGATCGGCGCCGAGCGCCAGGTCTTCGTGGAACTGCGGGACGCCCGCCGCATCGATGACGAGATGTTGCGCACGCTGCTGCGGCGGCTGGACTTGGAGGAGGCCGCCGCCTATCGGGAGGAGGCGGCGGATTGACACGGGGCTCCGCCCCGGACCCCGGTCCTCAATCTCCCCCAGCTACCGCTGGGAGGTGCCCCCTGACGGGCTTGGTTTACGTCGTCAGCCACTCGTCGATTTCGTTCAAGAGTCCGGTGCGGACGGGTTCCGGGGCGGCTGAGGCGCGTACGGACTGGCGGGCGAGTTCGGCCAGTTCGGGGTCGGTGAAGGCGTGGTGTTCGCGGGCGATCTCGTACTGGGCCGCGAGGCGGGCGCCGAAGAGGAGGGGGTCGTCCGCGCCGAGGGCCATGGGGACGCCTGCCTCGAACAGGGTGCGCAGGGGGACGTCCTCCTGCTTCTCGTAGACGCCGAGGGCCACGTTCGAGGCGGGGCACACCTCGCACGTCACCCCGCGGTCGGCGAGGCGGCGCAGCAGGCGGGGGTCCTCCGCCGCCCGCACGCCGTGGCCGACGCGGGCCGCGTGCAGGTCGTCCAGGCAGTCGCGGACGCTGCTCGGCCCCGACAGCTCGCCGCCGTGCGGCGCGGCCAGCAGGCCGCCGTCGCGGGCGATGGCGAAGGCACGGTCGAAGTCGCGCGCGAGGCCGCGGCGTTCGTCGTTGGAGAGGCCGAAGCCGACCACGCCGCGGTCGGCGTAGCGCACCGCGAGCCGGGCGAGGGTACGGGCGTCCAGCGGGTGCTTCATCCGGTTGGCGGCGACCAGCACGCGGATGCCGACGCCGGTGTCCCGGGAGGCGGCCTCGGCGGCGTCGAGGATGATCTCCAGGGCGGGGATGAGGCCGCCCAGCCGGGGCGCGTACGAGGTGGGGTCGACCTGGATCTCCAGCCACCGGGAACCGTCGCGGACGTCCTCCTCGGCGGCCTCGCGCACCAGGCGGCGGATGTCGTCGGGGGTGCGCAGGCAGGAGCGGGCGATGTCGTACAGCCGCTGGAAGCGGAACCAGCCGCGCTCGTCCGTCGCCCGCAGTCTCGGCGGCTCGCCGCCCTTCAGCGCCTCGGGCAGGTGCACGCCGTACTTGTCGGCCAGTTCGAGCAGGGTCGACGGGCGCATCGACCCCGTGAAGTGCAGATGCAGATGGGCCTTGGGCAGCAGGCGCAGATCACGGCGGGCGGCTTCGCCACGGGTACGAACACTCTCCATTCAGAGATCTTGCCGCACCCGCACGCCCGCCGGTAGGGGCTTTGCGCGAATAAGACCCTGAACGGGCGGCGGCCCGAAAGCGGATACGGGCCCCCGGCCGACGGCCGGAGACCCGTGGGGAGGCGTGTGCGTACGCCCGTCAGGCCGCGGCCTCCGCCAGGAGCTTCTGGAGCCGGGAGACGCCCTCGACGAGGTCGTCGTCGCCGAGCGCGTACGACAGGCGCAGGTAGCCCGGCGTGCCGAACGCCTCGCCCGGGACCACCGCGACCTCGGCCTCGTCCAGGATCAGCGCCGCCAGCTCGCCCGAGGTGGCGGGGCGCTTGCCGCGGATCTCCTTGCCGAGCAGGGCCTTCACCGAGGGGTACGCGTAGAACGCGCCTTCCGGCTCGGGGCACTCGACGCCGTCGATCTCGTTGAGCATCCGCACGATGGTGCGGCGGCGGCGGTCGAAGGCCTCGCGCATCTTCGCGACGGCCGTCAGGTCGCCGGAGACGGCGGCCAGGGCCGCGACCTGCGCGACGTTGGAGACGTTGGAGGTGGCGTGCGACTGGAGGTTGGTCGCGGCCTTCACCACGTCCTTCGGGCCGATGACCCAGCCCACCCGCCAGCCGGTCATCGCGTACGTCTTGGCGACGCCGTTGACCACGATGCACTTGTCCGCCAGCTCCGGGACCACCACCGGCAGCGAGCAGAACTCCGCGTCCCCGTAGACCAGGTGCTCGTAGATCTCGTCGGTGAGCACCCACAGGCCGTGCTCGGCGGCCCAGCGGCCGACCTCCTCGACCTGCGCGCGGGTGTAGACCGCGCCGGTCGGGTTCGAGGGGGAGACGAAGAGCAGCACCTTGGTGTTCTCCGTACGGGCCGCCTCCAGCTGCTCCACCGAGACGCGGTAGCCGGTCGTCTCGTCGGCGACGACCGGCACGGGGACGCCACCCGCGAGCCGGATCGACTCCGGGTAGGTGGTCCAGTACGGGGCGGGCACGATGACCTCGTCGCCCGGGTCGAGGATCGAGGCGAACGCCTCGTAGATGGCCTGCTTGCCGCCGTTGGTCACCAGCACCTGGTCCGCGCCGACCTCGTAGCCGGAGTCGCGCAGCGTCTTCGCGGCGATCGCGGCCTTGAGCTCGGGGAGGCCGCCGGCGGGGGTGTAGCGGTGGTACTTCGGGTTGCGGCAGGCTTCCACGGCGGCCTCGACGATGTAGTCGGGCGTGGGGAAGTCCGGCTCGCCGGCGCCGAAGCCGATCACCGGGCGCCCGGCGGCCTTGAGGGCCTTGGCCTTGGCGTCGACGGCGAGCGTCGCGGACTCGGAGATCGACCCGACGCGGGCCGACACCCGGCGGTCGGCGGGGGACTGTGCGGGAGGAGTAGCAGCGGTCATGCATGCATCGTTGCAGACCCGCCGCGGCCCCGGCACGTGAGTTCCGTAACGGGCGCGAGCCCAGTGATCATGGGGCGGAGGCGGGTCCGGGGGCGGGGGCTATGCGCGTCGCGGCGGGTGGATCGGACGTTCCTGTTCGACGTCGGTCCCTCCAGCACGTACACTCAGGCGTCGTTGGCCCTCAGCGGCGGCACGTTCGTGCGCACTCCATGCGTCCGAGTGGATGCGGTACGTTGGGGGGAACCACAAAGGGTCGTAGCTCAATTGGTAGAGCACTGGTCTCCAAAACCAGCGGTTGGGGGTTCAAGTCCCTCCGGCCCTGCTACACGCATCTTCACCATGGTGCGTGCATGCGTACGTAGTGAATTGCACCGCCGTGCGGCTCAACCGGGCGCGGCACGGACACGACCCGGATTCAGGTGAGGACGTAGTGACGGAAGCCCTTGGCTCCACCGCGACGCCTGAGAGCGGTCGTCCCGAGGACGAGGTGGCGGCCAAGAAGGCACGCCGCGGCGGGAAGCGCGGGAAGAAGGGCCCCTTCGGCCGCCTCGCGCTCTTCTACCGCCAGATCGTCGCTGAACTCCGCAAGGTCGTCTGGCCCACTCGGAACCAGCTCTCGACGTACACCTCTGTGGTGATCGTCTTCGTTGTCATCGTCATCGGCCTGGTGACCGTGATTGACTATGGGTTCAACAACGCCGTCAAGTACGTCTTCGGCTGAGCCCGCGACGGGCGACGGCAATCGAAGCGTCGCCCTTCGCCTGTTCCACCCCTTGTAGCCAGGAAGAAGCAGCCACAGTGTCTGACCCGAACCTGAACGACGCCGCCGAGCCCGTCGAGGCGGCAGCGGCCGACGTGGACGCGCCGGCCGTCGCGGACGAGGTCGGCGACGACACCGAACTGCAAATCGTCGAGAACGCCGACGGCGTCGACGAGCTGGACGCCGAGGAGGCCGCGGCCGGAGAGCCCGCCGAGGAGGCCGCCCTCCACGTCGAGGGCGACGCCGAGGCCGTGGCCGAGGTCGCCGAGGACGAGGCCGCCGAAGCCGTCGAGGCCGAGGCCGCCGCGGAGCACGAGGACGTCGACCCGATCGAGGCGCTCCGCCAGGAGCTGCGCGTCCTGCCGGGCGAGTGGTACGTCATCCACACCTACGCGGGCTACGAGAACCGCGTGAAGACCAACCTCGAACAGCGCGCCGTCTCGCTGAACGTCGAGGACTACATCTTCCAGGCCGAGGTGCCGCAGGAAGAGGTCGTCCAGATCAAGAACGGCGACCGCCGCACCGTCCGCCAGAACAAGCTCCCCGGCTACGTGCTGGTGCGCATGGACCTGACGAACGAGTCGTGGGGCGTCGTGCGCAACACGCCCGGCGTCACGGGCTTCGTGGGCAACGCCTACGACCCGTACCCGCTGACCCTGGACGAGATCGTCAAGATGCTCGCCCCGGAGGCCGAGGAGAAGGCCGCCCGCGAGGCCGCCGAGGCCGAGGGCAAGCCCGCGCCGTCCCGCAAGGTCGAGGTCCAGGTGCTGGACTTCGAGGTGGGCGACTCGGTCACCGTCACCGACGGCCCGTTCGCCACGCTCCAGGCGACCATCAACGAGATCAACGCCGACTCGAAGAAGGTCAAGGGCCTCGTCGAGATCTTCGGCCGCGAGACCCCGGTCGAGCTCAGCTTCGACCAGATCCAGAAGAACTGACGCTCTTCTGGAACACCGGCTTCCGAACAGGTCAGATCGGCTCTCGCGGGGGGTTTCTCCCGCTGATGGGAACCGGTCTGACCTGCTCGGTTTTCTGCCGCACGGCTATACCCGTTATCGTTGTGCGGTATGCCTCCATCCGGATGACCGGATTCGGGGGCGAAACACCTCTCACTAGGACCCGGAGAGAGCATGCCTCCCAAGAAGAAGAAGGTCACGGGGCTGATCAAGCTCCAGATCTCGGCCGGTGCGGCCAACCCGGCTCCGCCGGTCGGCCCCGCGCTGGGCCAGCACGGCGTCAACATCATGGAGTTCTGCAAGGCCTACAACGCCGCGACCGAGTCGCAGCGTGGCATGGTCGTGCCGGTGGAGATCACGGTCTACGAAGACCGCTCCTTCACCTTCATCACCAAGACTCCGCCGGCCGCCAAGCTGATCCTCAAGGCCGCGGGTGTGGACAAGGGCTCCGGCGAGCCGCACAAGACCAAGGTCGCCAAGATCTCCCGCGACCAGGTCCGCGACATCGCCACCACCAAGATGCCCGACCTGAACGCCAACGACCTGGACGCCGCCGAGAAGATCATCGCCGGCACCGCCCGTTCCATGGGCATCACGGTCGAGGGCTGATCACCCCCGTAGCACCCCGTGGAAGGACCACGCGCTGGTCCGTACCACGACTCCACACTCAGCACTGAGGAGAAGCAGTGAAGCGCAGCAAGACTCTCCGCGGCGCGGACGCCAAGGTCGACGCGGAGCGCCAGTACGCCCCGCTTGAGGCCATCCGTCTCGCCAAGGACACCTCTGCGACCAAGTTCGACGCGACTGTCGAGGTCGCCATGCGTCTGGGCGTCGACCCGCGCAAGGCCGACCAGATGGTCCGCGGCACCGTGAACCTTCCGCACGGCACCGGTAAGACCGCCCGGGTCCTGGTCTTCGCGACCGGCGACCGTGCTGCGGCCGCGGAAGCCGCGGGCGCCGACATCGTCGGCTCCGACGAACTGATCGACGAGGTCGCGAAGGGCCGTCTGGACTTCGACGCCGTCGTCGCCACCCCGGACCTCATGGGCAAGGTCGGCCGCCTCGGCCGCGTGCTCGGTCCGCGTGGTCTGATGCCGAACCCGAAGACCGGCACGGTCACCCCGGACGTGGCGAAGGCTGTCACGGACATCAAGGGCGGCAAGATCGAGTTCCGCGTCGACAAGCACTCGAACCTGCACTTCATCATCGGCAAGGTGTCGTTCGACGAGGCCAAGCTGGTCGAGAACTACGCCGCGGCGCTCGAAGAGGTCACCCGCCTCAAGCCGTCCGCCGCGAAGGGCCGCTACATCAAGAAGGCGACCCTGACCACGACGATGGGCCCCGGCATCCCGCTGGACCCCAACCGCACCCGCAACCTCCTCGTCGAGGAGGACCCGGCGGCCGTCTGATCCGGACGCCCGCCGCGGGTAGCGCGGTGTAGATCGCGGTACGCACATACGAGCCGGGTCCCACGTCTCCATCGAGGCGCGGGGCCCGGCTCGTGGCGTTGTCGGTGCCCTCCACTAGAGTCGTGCCCGTTCTAAAAGGTGATTAAAGGGGGAACGATGAGGATCACGCGAGTGGCGACGGCCGCGGCCGGTGTCGTGCTGATGGCGGGCCTGACGGCCTGCGGGGGCGGCGACGGGGGCAAGGACGACGCCAAGGGCAGCGGCAAGGCATCCGGCGGCGGGAACGCCGCGCCGGGCGAGGCGGCGCTCGCGGCGCTCCAGAGCGTGTCGAAGAAGGCGGGCGAGCAGCACTCGGCCAAGGTCGACGGCACGACGGTGATGGGCGAGATGCACGCCGACATGAAGGGCGACATGGACTGGTCCGACGGCATACGGGCCAACATGACCATGACCCAGAAGGGCGGCCTGGCGGACGCCGCGCCGACGGCCGGCAAGCCGATGCGAGCCCGGTACCTGCCCGACGCGATGTACATGAACCTGGGCAGCTCGCTCGGCCCCAAGGCGCAGGGCAAGAGCTGGGTGAAGTACAGCTATGACGCGATGGCCGCGCAGGGAGGCGCCTCCGGGGCTCTCGTCAAGGACCAGATGAAGAACAACGACCCGGCCCGCTCGGTGGACCTTCTCATCGCCTCCGGCAAGGTCAAGGACGTCGGCAAGGAGGACGTCCGCGGCAAGCAGGCGACCCACTACACCGGAAAGATCAGCGTCTCCGAAATCGCGGGCCTACAGTCCAAGTCCCTCTCCAAGAAGGACCTGGACGCGTTGCAGAAGCAGCTTGAGCAGAGCGGCATGGACACTGAGACGGTCGACCTGTGGGTCGACAGCGACCACCTCCTGGTGAAGCGGCAGGAGCAGGCCCAGGGGAAGAAGTTCTCCATGAACACCACGGTCTTCTACTCCGACTACGGCACCAAGGTCTCCGTGGCGCCCCCGGCGGCCTCGGAGACGGTCGACTACACGGAGCTCATGCCGAAGCAGTAGGCGAGGGCGGTACGCGGCGGGCGGACCGCGAGCGGGCGGGCCGACAGCCGGACACCGGCCGATTTGCTTGTCGGCCGCCCGTTCGCGTACCTTTGCGAAGAAGCCAAAGACCGCTGGTCGTCGCTGTGCCTCCGTAGGGGGTGTGGTGGCCGAAGGATTCCGCTAGCTGCGGGCGACCTGCGCAGGTGTTCAGGTCGAACTCCCGCTGTGACCGCAAGGTCCGTGCGGTCGAGTCACGCCCCGTGCGCCCGCGCCGGGGCGTTTCGTTTTGCCCAGGTCCCTTCTCGCGTCTATGCGGTCCGAATCACCCGGAAGGAGGCCGAGGCTCATGGCGAGGCCCGACAAGGCTGCCGCGGTTGCCGAGCTCGCGGATCAGTTCCGCAGCTCCAACGCCGCCGTGCTGACCGAGTACCGCGGTCTCACCGTGGCACAGCTCAAGGAGCTGCGCCGTTCGCTCGGTGAGAACGCCCAGTACGCCGTGGTGAAGAACACGCTGACCAAGATCGCGGCCAACGAGGCCGGGATCTCTTCGCTCGACGACCTGTTCAACGGTCCGACGGCGGTCGCCTTCGTCTCCGGTGACCCGGTGACGTCGGCGAAGGGTCTCCGTGACTTCGCCAAGGAGAACCCCAACCTCATCATCAAGGGCGGTGTCCTTGACGGTAAGGCGCTGTCCGCCGATGAGTTCAAGAAGCTCGCGGACCTTGAGTCCCGCGAGGTGCTGCTCGCCAAGCTGGCCGGCGGCATGAAGGCGTCCATGGCCAAGGCCGCGGCGACCTTCCAGGCCCCGCTCACGAAGTTCGTCCGCACCACGGACGCCCTTCGCAGCAAGGTCGAGCAGGGCGGTGCCGGTACGCCGGCTCCCGCCGAGGCCGAGGCCGCCGAGTAGTCCGAGCCCCGCGCTCGCTCCACTCGCGCCCGTCACGGTCGCAGCGGGCCCGTACGCCCGCCGAAATGTACATCCGGCACCCGCCGATTAGTGGAAGGACGCCATCATGGCGAAGCTCACCCAGGAAGAGCTGCTGGCGCAGTTCGAAGACATGACCCTCCTTGAGCTCTCCGGCTTTGTGAAGCTCTTCGAGGAGAAGTTCGACGTCGAGGCCGCCGCCCCCGTCGCCGTCGCCGCTGTCGGCGGTGCCGCCGGCGGTGCCGCCGAGGCCGTCGAGGAGCAGGACGAGTTCGACGTCATCCTCACCGGCGCCGGCGAGAAGAAGATCCAGGTCATCAAGGTCGTGCGTGAGCTGACCTCGCTGGGTCTGAAGGAGGCCAAGGACCTCGTCGACGGCACCCCGAAGCCGGTCCTGGAGAAGGTCGCGAAGGAGGCCGCCGAGAAGGCTGCCGAGTCCCTCAAGGCCGCCGGCGCCTCCGTCGAGGTCAAGTGACCCGCGGAGTCAGCTGACTCCTGAGCTGTTTCTCAAGGGCGATCACCCATGTGGGTGGTCGCCTTTGGGCGTTCCCGCCCTGGCTGCGTTGCCTGCGCGGTCAGGACGAGTATGGTGATCTTCGTTGCCCCGCAGTGCGGCCTCGTGACGATCGCAACGGGGTGGGGGGCCTTGACGAACGGCACACAGCGCGCAATTCTCAGGACGCGTCGTCACATCGGTCCTAGGTCCGAGGCATGGAACGAGGGCGAAGCGGGAAGCCTTGCGGCAGGCGTTGAAGAACGCATAGCAGAACAACGAGGGGGAGACCCCTCCCGGAGGGAGAGGGTGGCGCTGCCGGTCTCCGGAAACCCGGGCTGGACATCAGTGTGGCTAGTGGCTACACTGACCCTTTGCGCTGCCTGTTAGCTGCTCCCTGCCCGTCACCAGGGGCATGCCCACTGCCGAGCACTGCTGATTGAACGTCCCTGATCTGGGATTTCTCTCGGTGTGCCGAAAGTGGGACCGGTACGCGCGTAGTGAGTCCGAGCCCTCGGAAGGACCCCCTCTTGGCCGCCTCGCGCAACGCCTCGACTGCCAATACGAACAACGGCGCCAGCACCGCCCCGCTGCGCATCTCATTTGCGAAGATCAAAGAACCCCTTGAGGTTCCGAACCTCCTTGCGCTGCAGACCGAGAGCTTCGATTGGCTGCTCGGCAATGCCGCATGGAAGGGTCGTGTCGAGGCTGCGCTGGACAGTGGTCAGGACGTCCCCACGAAGTCCGGTCTGGAGGAGATCTTCGAGGAGATCTCCCCGATCGAGGACTTCTCCGGGTCGATGTCGCTGACCTTCCGCGACCACCGCTTCGAGCCCCCGAAGAACTCCATCGACGAGTGCAAGGACCGCGACTTCACGTACGCGGCCCCGCTCTTCGTCACCGCCGAGTTCACCAACAACGAGACCGGCGAGATCAAGTCCCAGACGGTCTTCATGGGCGACTTCCCGCTCATGACGAACAAGGGCACCTTCTGCATCAACGGCACCGAGCGTGTCGTCGTGTCGCAGCTGGTCCGCTCGCCGGGCGTCTACTTCGACTCCTCCATCGACAAGACGTCCGACAAGGACATCTTCTCGGCCAAGGTCATCCCGTCCCGGGGCGCCTGGCTGGAGCTGGAGATCGACAAGCGCGACATGGTCGGTGTCCGCATCGACCGCAAGCGCAAGCAGTCCGTCACCGTTCTCCTGAAGGCTCTCGGCTGGACGACCGAGCAGATCCTGGAGGAGTTCGGCGAGTACGAGTCCATGCGCGCCACCCTGGAGAAGGACCACACCCAGGGCCAGGACGACGCGCTGCTCGACATCTACCGCAAGCTGCGTCCGGGCGAGCCGCCGACGCGTGAGGCCGCGCAGACGCTGCTGGAGAACCTCTACTTCAACCCGAAGCGCTACGACCTCGCGAAGGTCGGCCGCTACAAGGTGAACAAGAAGCTCGGCGCGGACCAGCCGCTGGACGCCGGCGTCCTCACCACCGACGACGTCATCGCGACCATCAAGTACCTGGTCAAGCTGCACGCCGGCGAGGTCGAGACGGTCGGTGAGAACGGCACCTCGATCGTCGTCGAGACCGACGACATCGACCACTTCGGCAACCGCCGCCTGCGCAACGTCGGCGAGCTCATCCAGAACCAGGTCCGCACGGGTCTGGCCCGTATGGAGCGCGTCGTCCGCGAGCGGATGACCACCCAGGACGTCGAGGCGATCACGCCGCAGACCCTGATCAACATCCGGCCGGTCGTCGCCTCCATCAAGGAGTTCTTCGGCACCAGCCAGCTGTCCCAGTTCATGGACCAGACCAACCCGCTGTCGGGCCTGACCCACAAGCGCCGCCTGTCGGCGCTGGGCCCCGGTGGTCTGAGCCGTGAGCGGGCGGGCTTCGAGGTCCGTGACGTGCACCCCTCGCACTACGGCCGCATGTGCCCGATCGAGACGCCGGAAGGCCCGAACATCGGCCTGATCGGCTCCCTCGCCTCGTACGGCCGGGTCAACGCGTTCGGCTTCGTCGAGACCCCGTACCGCAAGGTCACCGAGGGCGTCGTCACCGACCAGGTGGACTTCCTCACCGCCGATGAGGAAGACCGCTTCGTCATCGCGCAGGCGAACGCCCCGCTGACGGACGAGAACACCTACGCCGAGGACCGCGTCCTGGTCCGCCGCCGCGGCGGCGAGATCGACTACGTGCCCGGCACCGAGATCGACTACATGGACGTCTCGCCGCGCCAGATGGTGTCGGTCGCGACCGCCATGATCCCGTTCCTTGAGCACGACGACGCCAACCGCGCGCTCATGGGATCGAACATGATGCGCCAGGCCGTGCCGCTCATCAAGGCGGAGGCCCCGCTGGTCGGCACCGGCATGGAGTACCGCTGCGCGGTCGACGCCGGCGACGTCATCAAGGCCGAGAAGGACGGTGTGGTCCAGGAGGTCTCCGCGGACTACGTCACCGTCGCCAACGACGACGGCACGTACAACACGTACCGGGTCGCGAAGTTCTCCCGCTCGAACCAGGGCACGTCCTTCAACCAGAAGGTCGTCGTGGACGAGGGCGCCCGAGTGATCACCGGTCAGGTGCTCGCCGACGGCCCGTCCACGGACGAGGGCGAGATGGCGCTCGGCAAGAACCTCCTCGTGGCGTTCATGCCGTGGGAGGGCCACAACTACGAGGACGCGATCATCCTGTCGCAGCGCCTCGTGCAGGACGACGTCCTCTCCTCGATCCACATCGAGGAGCACGAGGTCGACGCCCGTGACACCAAGCTCGGCCCGGAGGAGATCACCCGGGACATCCCGAACGTCTCCGAGGAGGTCCTCGCGGACCTCGACGAGCGCGGCATCATCCGCATCGGCGCCGAGGTCGTGGCCGGCGACATCCTGGTCGGCAAGGTCACGCCCAAGGGCGAGACCGAGCTGACCCCGGAGGAGCGCCTGCTCCGCGCGATCTTCGGCGAGAAGGCGCGCGAGGTGCGCGACACCTCGCTGAAGGTGCCGCACGGCGAGATCGGCAAGGTCATCGGCGTCCGCGTCTTCGACCGCGAGGAGGGCGACGAGCTGCCCCCCGGCGTGAACCAGCTGGTCCGCGTCTACGTCGCGCAGAAGCGCAAGATCACCGACGGTGACAAGCTCGCCGGCCGCCACGGCAACAAGGGCGTCATCTCCAAGATCCTGCCGGTCGAGGACATGCCGTTCCTGGAGGACGGCACCCCGGTCGACATCATCCTCAACCCCCTCGGCGTGCCGTCCCGAATGAACCCGGGACAGGTCCTCGAAATCCACCTGGGCTGGCTCGCCAGCCGGGGCTGGAAGGTCGAGGGCAGCGAGGAGTGGATGCAGCGCCTCCAGTCCATCGGCGCCGACGACGTCGCGCCGGGCACCAACGTCGCGACCCCGGTCTTCGACGGCGCCCGCGAGGACGAGATCGCCGGTCTCTTCGAGTCGACGATCCCCAACCGCGACGGCGAGCGCATGGTGCTCCCGTCCGGCAAGGCCCGGATGTTCGACGGCCGCTCCGGCGAGCCGTTCCCGGACCCGATCTCGGTCGGGTACATGTACATCCTCAAGCTGCACCACCTGGTCGACGACAAGCTGCACGCCCGGTCGACCGGCCCGTACTCGATGATCACCCAGCAGCCGCTGGGTGGTAAGGCCCAGTTCGGTGGCCAGCGCTTCGGTGAGATGGAGGTGTGGGCGCTGGAGGCTTACGGCGCCGCGTACGCCCTCCAGGAGCTGCTGACCATCAAGTCCGACGACGTGACCGGCCGCGTGAAGGTCTACGAGGCCATCGTCAAGGGCGAGAACATCCCTGAGCCCGGCATCCCCGAGTCCTTCAAGGTGCTCATCAAGGAGATGCAGTCCCTCTGCCTCAACGTGGAGGTGCTGTCCTCGGACGGCATGTCCATCGAGATGCGCGACACCGACGAGGACGTCTTCCGCGCGGCGGAGGAGCTCGGCATCGACCTGTCCCGGCGCGAGCCGAGCAGCGTCGAAGAGGTCTGACGGGTCTGGCCGGGGC